>NZ_BAAGSM010000020.1:0-96752 GCF_054782435.1 Nocardia thraciensis | reverse complement strand
GATGGATTCCGGTGTGGTGCAAGGAAGTGTGATCGGTGGGCAGTTCGACTCGATGCTGGCCAAGCTGATCGTTACCGGCGAGAACCGCACCCAGGCCCTGGAACGGGCGCGGCGCGCGCTGGCCGAGTACGAGGTCGAGGGCCTGGCGACGGTGATCCCGTTCCACCGCCACATCGTGGAGAACCCGGCGTTCGTCGGCGACGGCACCAAGTTCGACGTCTACACCAAGTGGATCGAGAACGACTGGGACAACCCGATCCAGCCCTACACCGGCGCGCAGCCGATCGAGGAGGACGACGAGGCCGCGCGGCAGACGGTGGTGGTCGAGGTCGGCGGACGTCGGCTAGAGGTGTCGCTGCCCGGGCAGTTCACCGTCGGCGCGGGTGCGGCCGGGGCAGCGGGCAACGGCGCGGGCGTCATCCGCAAGAAGCCCAAGCCGCGCAAGCGGGGCGGCACCGGCGGGGCGGCGGCGTCCGGTGACTCGGTGACCGCGCCGATGCAGGGCACCGTGGTGAAGGTCGCCGTCGAGGAGGGCCAGACCGTCGAGGCGGGCGACCTGATCGTGGTGCTCGAGGCCATGAAGATGGAGAACCCCGTCAACGCGCACAAGGCCGGTGTCGTCACCGGCCTGTCGATAGAGGCGGGCGCAGCCATCACCCAGGGCACCGTGCTCGCCGAAATCAAGTAGCCCGCAAGGCTTTCCGCAAAGCCCGCCCGCTCCCCTCCGAGCCGGCGGGCTTTCGCCGTCCCAGCCCTCCGCCCCCTGGGGCTACCTCGCACCCGCGCCTGCACGTCGCAAGCCCACACATTCGCGCACCCCGTACTCGCCCGCGCACCCCGTGCATGTGTTGTAGCGAGTGCGTGAATCAAGGCGGGGTGCGTGGGTGTGTGGTGTGGTCCGACGTGCGCGGGTGCGAGAGCGCGGGCGTGCAGGTTCGCGCACCCCGCGTTGGTTCGCGCACCGAGTGCAGCGCATGCACGGGGTGCGCGAACGTGCAGGGGGTGCGGGAAGCGTTGGTGTGTTGCTGGTTTGTGTGCCCGGGGGCGCTACTGAGGGGTCGGGGGTGGGAAGCCGGGGATTTCGAAGGTCGGGAATGGGATTTGGAAGGTTTGGGTGGGGAAGGGGATCTGGAAGGTCTGGGTGGGGAAGGGGGCCGTCCAGCCCGGTGGCGGCCAGTTGTTTCCGGTCTGCTGCTGCGGACTCGGTGTGGTCTGCGGCCGGGTGTTCGGCACGTTGTTCGTGGTGGCGGTGACGGTGCTGCGCTGATTCGGCTGGCTCCCACCGCCTTCGGTCAGGAACGCGGTGCACGCGGCGATGGCGGCCAATCCCACGACGCCGACCCCGACCAGGATCGTGGCCGTCTTGACGATCGAGCGCCCACCCCGCGGCGGTTGCTGCCGCACCGGCGGCTCCGCGGGGAGCTGACCGCCGAGCTGCGTGGCGACCAGCGTCGGCCGAGGTGGCGGCGCCTGACCGGGGAGGAACCGGGTGGGTGTCGGCTGGGCAGATGAATTCGATTGTGCCGCAGTGGAACCGGGGAGTGCTCGGGTCTGTTCGGATGAGCTTGCCTGTGCGGCAGCGATTTCCGGTAGGGCGCGGGTAGGTTGCGGTGGGGCGGGTGGATAGGCCTGCACGCCGGGGTGCTCGGGGGATGCGGCGAGTCCTGGATCGGCGGCGGCCGTCGGTGATGCGGCCGTGGGCCAGGGCGTGTGGCCCGAAAGCTGGCGGGTCTGCTGGTCTTCCGGCTCGAGGACCGGTGGGGTGCGGGGTACCGGGTGCGGCATGCCGACGGCGGCGCGGGCCGCGGCGGCCAACTCGCCCGCCGTGCCGTATCGGTCGGCGGGCTCCTTGGCCATGCCGCGGGCGATGACCGCATCCAGCGCCACGGGGATCGCGGGGTTGCCCGCGGAGGGGCGTGGCGGCTCCTCGCGCAGGTGCCCGTGCAACTGCTGAGCCGGGTCGGTATCGCCGAACGGCCGCTGCGCGGTGAGACATTCGAAGAGCACGCAGGCCAGCGAATAGATGTCGGAGCGGGCGTCGGCGTCTCCGGTGAACCGCTCGGGGGCCATGTACGCCAGCGTCCCCACCGTGAAACCCGTTGCGGTGATGGTGGTCTGGTTCGGGGCCCGCGCGATGCCGAAGTCGATGAGATAGGCGAAGCCGCTGGCGTGCACGATGATGTTGGCGGGCTTCACATCCCGATGGATCAACCCGGCCGCGTGCGCGGCATCGAGCGCCGTGGCGATCTGGGAGACGATGTCGACGGCCTCGGGCAGTCCGATGGCACCGGCCCGCAGCCGAGCCGCCAGGTCGATGCCCGGGACATAGGCCATGTCCAGGTACAGTCGCCCGTCCTGCTCGCCGAAGCCGTGGATCGGCACGATGTGCGGATTGTCCAGGCCCGCACCGACGCGCGCCTCCCGCTCGAACCGCCGCCGGTAGCTCGGGTCCTCGGCCGCGGAGATCGTGAGGATCTTCAGCGCCACCGAGCGCTCGGCGGCCGTATCGCGGGCCAGCCACACCTCGCCCACCGCGCCCCGCCCGATCTGTCGCTCGAGCCGGTACTTGCCGAACTTCCGTGCCACTCTCAACGCCTCCGTGCGGGTGTGCTGTGCGCTCCGGTTCGCACTCGGATCGGAACGGCCCATAGATGTACCACCCGCGCGAGCACACGACGGCGAGCGGCGGCCCCGGCGATGGGAATATCGGCGAGGCCGCGCTGCCGGAACCTGGTTCGACCCTAAACCGGCGTCGCCGGGCGGGACCAGTGTGGGCTGCGAGACAGCGGCGCCGGGCGCTAATCTCGTGTCATGGCTGACTCTCCCGATATCCGCATCGGCACCGCGGAGCGCGAAGAGGCCATGCGGCGACTGTCGGATCATTTCGCGGCCGGGCGGCTGTCGGTGGCCGAATTCGACGAGCGCAGCGGCACGGTGGCGGCGGCGGTGACCCGCGGGGATCTGGCGCCCGTGTTCGTGGACCTGCCGGAGCCCGCCGCGGAGCAGCCCGAGCCGGTCCCGGAGCCGTCCGGGCGCGACGGGAGGCCCGAGCTCCGCGGGCCCGTGATGGGCTTGGTCGTGATCCTGGCGCTGGTGCTGTTCGCCACCACGCACACCTGGCTGTGGTTCCTGTTGATTCCGGCCGTGGGCGCCTTCGTCGGTGCGCGGCGGCGGCACGATCATGATCAGCATCGCCGCGCGATCGAGCAGCATCGCGACGAGATCGATCAGCACCATCGGGAGTTCGGTCGGCACTTCGAGATGGAGCAACATCGCCGCGAGCTGAAGTTTCAGCGCCGCGAGCTGAAGCAGCAGGCGCGTGAGCGGCGCGACCGGCGGCGGGGTCGCTGATGGAGCCGATCGAGATCAACGCCGGAGGCTGGTATCTGCGCGCGCTGCGCGCCGACGATCGCATCGATGATCGTCCCGCCCTGGCCGACGGCGGTATCACCGACCCGGACTACGTAGTGCGCCGCGCCCGGGAGTGGGAGGAGCAGACCCGCTATTCCTGGGCGGTGTGCGAACCGACGACGGCGGAAATGGTCGCCGAGATCGTGGTCACGCCGAATGCCGATGGCACGGCGGATATTTCGGGCTGGTCCCGCGAGAGCTACGACGCCGCACTGGAATCCGGGCAGCATGCCGTGCGCCGGTTCGTGGCCGGTGCGCTCGGGCTGCGGCCGGTGGGCGGCGAATAGTCCTCCGCCACAGCACATCACACGCTTCTTCGGCGGTGTGACCGGGATTCACGGTGTCCGCACAGGAAAATCGCTATCTCCGCACAGGGGGCGGACGCTACCGTGGAGTTCCGGTGATCGAGCGCAGGGGAGGCGCGTCATGTGGGAATGGAGTAGGACCGTCGCTGAAAGAGCCGCCGTGGCCGTGTGGACCAGGCCGGTGCGGGAGCCGAAGCCGACCGTGGTCGACCCGGAGGAATGGCGGGAGACCACCGACCGCGATCGACTGGAGGAGGATGCCATGTCCCTTCCGGCACGCATCGGGTATTGCCTCGTCGGGTGAACGACGAGTCGAGCGGCGTCGCGTCCGTCGGATGCGGCGCCGCTCGAACGCGGTAGTAGCCTTCGGGTGTGCAGAGGCCACCCTTGGATGCGGAACTGCTGCGGCGCCGTGTCGCGGAACTTCCGGACCTGTCGTTCTTCTCCGGGATCGACGTCGTGGAGTCGACCGGCTCCACCAATGCCGACCTGATCGAGCGCGCGGGAGATCCGGACTCCGACGGGCGGGTGCTCGTCGCCGAGGCCCAGGAGCACGGCCGCGGTCGGCACGAGCGCGCGTGGTCGAGCCCGCCGCGTGCCCAGATCTCGATGTCGCTGCTGGTGTGGTTGCGCGGCATCGACCCGGCGGTGCTGGGCTGGCTGCCGCTGCTGACCGGCGTGGCGGTGGTGGACGCGGTCCGCGCCACCACCGGTGTGAACGCGAACCTGAAGTGGCCCAACGATGTTCTCATCGGCGGCCGCAAGGTGGCGGGCATCCTGGCCGAGGTCGCCTCGGGCGCGGGCGTACCGGCGGTGGTCGTCGGGGTGGGCCTGAACGTCAGCCTCGCCGAGGACGAACTGCCTGTCCCGCACGCGATCTCGCTGACCCTGGCCGGTGCCGCAGATGTCGACCGCACCGCGCTGGTCGAGTCCCTGCTGCGCGAGTTCGCCCGGCATTTCACCGAATGGCGCACGGCCAATTGGGCTATCAGCGGTCTGGCCGGGGAGTACCGCAAGCGCTGCGCCACCCTCGGCACCGAGGTCCGCGCGGAACTGCCGGGCGGCGAGGTGCTGACCGGGGTCGCCACCGACGTCGACGATCACGGCCGATTGCTGATCGGCGGCCGAGCGGTGGCGGCCGGGGATGTCACGCACTTGCGGCCGCAGCCCTGATCCCGGCGAAAAGCATGCCGGGATATCGAGGGGCTGCGGCTGCCAGGGTGACGCTGGTTGGCTGCTGCCGGGGTGACGCTGGTTGGCCCGCTGCCGGGGTGACGAGGTTGGTAGTCTTCGGGGTGATGGTGGCTGCGGGGTTGGGGGCTATACCGTGGCCATTTCGCGGGCGCGTTCGCGGGCCAGGAGCTTGTCGCGCTGTTCCTCGAACTTCAGGACGTCTTGGCTCAGTTTTTCCAAGTGGGCGGCCAGTTGTTCGCGGGCTCGTTCGCCGCGAGGGCCGAAATCGTTGCGCTCGAAGATGTTCCAGTTCTTCAGTACGGGCTGGACGACCTCCTCCAGGTGCTGGCGCAGGTCGTAGATGCCGTGCTTGGCCATCATGACACCGTTGCGGCGGAAGTTGGGCATGCCGTAGCCGGGCATCGTGAAGTTGGTGAGCACCTTGGCGATTGCCTCGATCGCCTGGTCCGGAACCAGATCGATACCGGCGCCGCACAGGGTTCGGTAGAAGATCATGTGCAGGTTCTCGTCGGCGGCGACGCGCTGCAGCATGCGGTCGGCGATCGGGTCGTCGCAGACCTTGCCGGTGTTGCGGTGCGAGACACGGGTGGCCAGCTCCTGGAACGTCACGTAGGCGACGTTCTCCAGGAAGCCGCCCCAATCGTCGGGCGAGTGGGCGCCGTTGGTCATGTGGATCATCCGGGCTTCCTCGAGGGCGACCGGGTCGACGCCGCGGGTGACCACCAGGTAGTCGCGCATGACGATGCCGTGGCGGTTCTCCTCGGCGGTCCAGCGTCCGACCCAGGTGCCCCAGGCGCCGTCCTGGGAGAAGTTCTCGGCGATCTCGCGGTGGTAGGAGGGCAGGTTGTCCTCGGTCAGCAGGTTCGTGATCATCGCGATCTTCGCGACCTCGCTCAGCGTGGACTGCGACGGGTCCCAGTCCACGCCGCCCATCGCGGCGAAGTTGCGACCCTGGTCCCACGGCACGTAGTCGTGCGGATGCCAGTCCTTGGCCATCGACAGGTGCCGGTTGAGGTTCTGCTCGGCCACCGGCTCGAGCTCGGTCAGGATTTCCAGCTGAGTCAGTTCCTTGGTCACGCACGCCTCCGCTATCGCAAATCAACGTGGAAGATCTCGGTCGGACTTCGGTGAAGCGGGAAGAACTTCGGTGATGCGAGAAGAGCAGTCGCGATTGTGCAGCACAACGGCGTTCGCTGTCAGGCATTCTGGCATCTTCACGCGGTAGGGTTCGCGTATGGGTTATCCGGAGGAGCTGCTCGCGCCGGACGAGCGGTTGCTGCTGCACCGCCATCCGCATTGGAAGATGCTTTTCTGGCCGGCGGTCATTTTCATCCTGGCGACCGCGCTCGCCGGATTCGCCGGGGGATTCGCATGGCGCAACACGGAGGGGACCCCGCGCAGCGCGGCGCTCATCGCCGTCGTCGCGGTCTGGGTGGCGCTGGTGCTGTGGCGTACCGCGGCTCCCGTATTGCGTTGGCAGTCAACGCATTTCATCGTGACCGACCGTCGCGTGCTGGTGCGCGAGGGTGTGCTCACGCACACCGGCATCGACATTCCGCTCAACCGCGTCGCCAATATCCAGTTCCGGCACGGCCTGACCGACCGGATGCTGGGCACCGGCACCCTGATCATCGACGCGGCCTCCGGCGACCCCTTGGAGTACGACGACATCCCGCAGGTTCAGCAGGTCCACGCCATGCTTTACCACGAGGTCTTCGACAACCCGCACAGCCCGCCCTACGATCCGCGCCGTGCCCAGGGCCACTACGACGCGCCCGGCCACCGGTGACGGCGTTCCGGTCGGTCGCGCCACATTGATACAGACAATTCGCGCAAGTGCGTAATCTTGGAGCGTGACCGCCGTACTGCTGGCCGAAGACGACGAGGCCATCGCAGCCCCACTGTCGCGGGCGCTGGGGCGCGAGGGCTATTCGGTGACCGTGGAGAGTTTCGGTCCGGGAGTGCTGCAGCGAGCCCTCGACGGCGGGTACGACCTGCTGATTCTGGACCTGGGCCTGCCCGGCATGGACGGTCTGGAGGTGTGCCGCCAGGTGCGGGCGCGCGGCGCCGAACTGGCGGTGCTGATGCTCACGGCCCGCACCGACGAGGTCGATTTCGTCGTCGGTCTGGACGCGGGCGCCGACGATTATGTGGGTAAGCCCTTCCGGCTGGCGGAGTTGTTGGCCCGGGTGCGGGCGCTGTTGCGGCGCAGCGGCATCGGTGACGACGCGGTCGAGGTCGGTGGGATCCGGCTGGAGCCGCAGGCGCGCCGGGTGCTGGTCAACGGCCATGAGGTGAATCTGGCCAACAAGGAGTACGAGCTGCTCAAGGTGCTGATCGATCGGGCGGGCCAGGTGGTGCCGCGCGAGACGATCCTGCGCGAGGTGTGGGGCGACGCGGATCTGCGTGGCTCCAAGACGCTCGATATGCACATGTCCTGGCTGCGCCGCAAGATCGGTGACGAGGGCCCGGTGGCCGAGCGCCGGATCGTGACCGTCCGGGGCGTCGGTTTCCGGTTCAACACCGACTAGTGGGCTGAGGAGCACATGCGGCGCCGAATTCTGCTGTCGATGCTGGCCGCGCTGACCCTTACCACGGTGGTGCTGGGTATCCCGCTGGGCTTCACCGCCTGGCAGTGGGTGGCCGATATCACCCGCGGTGACCTGCGCGCCCGGCTGGACCGGATGGCCGTGGAGATCGTCGCCCAGGAGCGCGACGACGGTCAGGTGCACGGCACGCTGGATCTGCGTTCGGTGCGTCCGCTGATCCCGCCGGGCGGACGGCTGACCATCGTCTATCCCACGCCGGAGGACGCGGCGATGCGGGTGGACGTGGGCGTCGCGCAAGTGGACGATCCGGTGGTGGAGTCGTTGTCGATGGGTACGTCGGGCTCGCTGCGACTGGAGGTGCCGGCGGCGCCGATGCATTCGATGCAGCGGCAGGCCGTGGGCGCGGTGGCGCTGGTCGCCCTGGCTTCACTGGCCGCGGGTGCCGCGGTGGCGGTGGTGACCGCGCGCCGGGTGGCCGATCCGCTGCGCGATGTGGCGGCCCGCGCCGCCCGATTGGCGACCGGCGATTTCCGGCTGGACGCGCGGCGGCACGGCATCACCGAACTGGATCGGGTTTCGGATGTGTTGGATTCGGCCGCCGTCGAGATCGCCGGACGGCTGCAGCGCGAGCACGCCCTGGTGGCCGACGTCTCGCACCAGCTGCGCAGCCGCCTGACGGCGGTGCGGCTGCGCTTGGACGAGCTGTCGGTGCACGACGACCCGGATGTGGTGCACGAGGCCGAGGAGGCGATGGCGCAGGTCGACCGGCTCACCGCCGCCATCGACGACCTGGTGCGCGCCTCCCGGGACGAGGACGCCGACGACCGGGAGCCGGTGCCGGTGGTGGCGGAGCTGCGCGGCGTGGTGGCGGAATGGCGGCATCCGTTCAGCGAGGCCGGGCGCCGGTTGATTCTGTCGGGCGATCCGATGCTGACCGCGCCGGTGACCGGTTCGCGACTGCGCGAGGCCGTGGCGGTGCTGGTGGACAACGCCCTCATGCACGGCGGCGGCGACTGCACGGTGTCGGTCCGCACGGTCTACGGCGGACCGGACCGCGAGCCGCTGGTGGCGGTGGAGGTGGCCGACGAGGGCGACGGCGTCAGCGATGAGCTGGCGCCGCACATCTTCGATCGCGGATTCTCCGGAGCCGGTTCCACCGGCGTGGGCCTGGCGCTGGCCCGCGCCCTGATCGAGGCCGACGGCGGCCGCCTGGAACTGCAGCGGCGGCGCCCGGCCCTGTTCGCGGTATTCGTCGGAAAGCCGACGGGCGCGCGCGCGGAAAATGCCGCCGCCGCGGTAGCGGAACCGCGCTGAGCAATCAGCTGTGCCCGAGCTGTTCTTCCTCTTCGTACAGTTCCTCGAATTCCTCTACCAGCGTGTCGATTTCGTTCGGGAACACCCAGCGGCGCATGGCCCAGAAGCGGAACATCATCTGCAGCAGGTTGCCGATGATAAAAGCGCTGATGAAGTCGGTGATGTTCTCGACCGTCAGGCTGATATGCGGCACCTGCAGGTGCAACACGTACCGCGACGCCCACAGCGGCAGGAAGCTGAGCACCACGCCGATGCCGCTGACCGCGAAGAACAGCAGCGCCTCGTGATGCTTCTCGCGACCGCCGCGCCCCTTGAACGACCATTCCCGGTTGAGAATGTAGGAGGCGATCACCGCGATCACGCCGGAAATGATCTTGGCGGTCACCGGCTTCGGCGACAGCACCGTCAGTTTCAGGATGTAGAAAATGCCACTGTCGATGACGAACGTGGTGGCTCCGACAATCGCGAACTTGATCAGCTCGTGATGGCGGTAGGCGAGGTCTCGAAGCGTTTTGGGTAGGACGCTGACCACGCTGTCGACGAATGACACGGATCGAGTCTACGTGCCTCGATTTCCGGGCAACCAACCCGCACGCACTTGCGTGACCGGTGCCATGACACCATGGAGGGCCGTGAACGAGCACACCGTCCCGGGCTCCCGTCCCTTCGATGCGGCCATGATGCCGACCGTTGCCATGATCGGCGGTGGGCAGCTGGCGCGCATGACCCAGCAGGCGGCCATCGCCCTCGGCCAGCGGCTCCGGGTGCTCGCCGAGCGGCCCGACGACCCCGCCGCCCAGGTCACCCCCGACATCGTGCTGGGGTCGCACACCGATCTGGCCGCCCTGCGCAGGGCCGCCGTCGGCTCGCACGCGCTGACCTTCGACCACGAGCACGTGCCGACCGAGCATCTGCGGGCGCTGGTCGCCGAGGGCGTGAGCGTGCAGCCGCCGCCGGAGGCCCTGATCTTCGCGCAGGACAAGCTGGCCATGCGGCGGCGGCTGCGGGAGCTGGGGGTTCCGGTTCCGGACTTCACCCGGGTCGAATCCGCCCGGGACGCGGTCGCTTTCGGCGACGCGCACGGCTGGCCCTGCGTGGTGAAGGCGGTGCGCGGCGGCTACGACGGGCGCGGCGTATGGATGCCCGGATCGGCGGCCGAGGCCGAGCGGATCGTGGACGACCAGCTGGCGCACGGTGTCGAGCTGCTGGCCGAGCAGCGGGTCGAGCTGAAGCGGGAGCTGTCGGCGATGGTGGCGCGCTCGCCGTTCGGCCAGGCGGCGGCGTGGCCGGTGGTGGAGACCGTGCAGCGCGACGGGCAGTGCGCGGTGGTGATCGCGCCCGCGCCCGAACTGCCGGAGCAATCGGCGGCCGCGGCCTCGGCGCTGGCGCTGCGGCTCGCCGCCGAACTCGGCGCCACCGGCGCGATGGCGGTGGAGCTGTTCGAGACCCGCACCGGCGAACTGCTGGTGAACGAGCTGGCGATGCGCCCGCACAACTCCGGGCACTGGAGTATGGACGGCGCGGTGACCGGCCAGTTCGAGCAGCATCTGCGCGCGGTGCTGGACTATCCGCTCGGCGGTACGGCCGCGCTGGCGCCGGTGACGGTGATGGCCAATATCTTGGGCGCGCCCGAGGCGCCCGCCATGGCGATGGACGAGCGGCTGCACCACCTGTTCGCGCGCATGCCCGAGGCGCGGGTACACCTGTACGGCAAGGGCGAGCGCCCGAACCGCAAGATCGGCCACATCAACATCCTCGGCGACGAGGTGGCGGTGGTGCGCGAGAAGGCGGAGCGCGCGGCACGGTGGATGTCGCACGCGGAATGGACCGACGGATGGGACCCCCATGGGGAATGACGAGGCAGGCCTGCTCGCGGGCGACGGGGCGCGCGTCGGCCTGATCATGGGCAGCGATTCCGACTGGCCGACGATGGAGGCGGCCGCGCAGGCGCTGGCGGAGTTCGGGATTCGCTTCGAGGTCGGGGTGGTGTCGGCGCATCGCACCCCGCAGCGCATGCTCGATTACGCCCGTACCGCCGCCGACCGGGGGATCCGGGTGATCATCGCGGGCGCCGGTGGCGCCGCCCACCTGCCCGGCATGGTGGCCTCGGCGACCGCGCTGCCGGTGATCGGCGTCCCGGTGCCGCTGAAGTATCTGGACGGGATGGATTCGCTGCTGTCCATCGTGCAGATGCCCGCCGGGGTGCCGGTGGCCACCGTATCCATCGGCGGCGCGCGCAACGCCGGGCTGCTCGCGGTGCGCATCCTCGCCGCCGCCGAACCCGAATTACGTTCTCGCATGGAGCAATTCCAGGCTGGTCTGGAGAAGATGGTGCTGGAGAAGGACGACGCGCTACGCACCCGGCTGTTGGGCTGAGCGGGCGGCCGGGTGCGATGAGTAGCTCCGGGGATACGCGGTTCCGGCTCACGGTGGTCGATCACGCACTGCGGTTGTTTGCCGAAAAGGGTTACGAGGCAACGACGGTCGACGAGATCGCCGAGACCGCGGGGATCTCGCGCCGCACCTTCTTTCGGCAGTTCCGCTCCAAGGAGGACGTGGTCTTCGCCGACCACGAGGAGCAGTTGGCCCGGGCGCAGGCGTATCTCGATGCGGCACAGGAAGATCCGTGGGACGCGGTATGCGAGGCCGTGGTAGGGGTGTTCGAGCGGTTCACGCAGACCCGGGAGCTGGCGGCGCGGCGGTACCGGGTGGTGCGGCAGGTACCGGCGCTGCGCGATCGCGAGATCGTGACGGTGTTCCGCTACGAGCGGCTGTTCACCGACTACCTGCGGTTCCGGCTGCCCGAGGCGGGGGATCTGGCGCTGATCCAGTTCACGGCCGCGGTCACCGCGACGCACAACTATCTGCTGCGGCGGATGGTGCGCGCGACGCCCGAGGCGGGCTCGCGGGCCGCCCGACACGCCCGCCCGGATGCCAGTGCCGCGGATCTGCGGGCGGCGTTGGCGACGATTCCCCGCGGGGGACGCGCGGGTGACGGCGCGGAGATGGTGGTCGCGGTGTTCCCGCGAGACATGCCGCCGCGACAGGTCGCTGACCTGGTCGCGCGTCGGCTCGGTAATCTGAGCGAGCAGGAAACACGGACACCGTGACACTCGGTGCCACGTGAAATAGAGAACATCCATGCACGTGGCCGCGATGTTGGGCCCTATACTCGATTCAGACTGGCACTGAGTGCCGATGCGCTGGAGATTCGCGGATTCCGGCGACACACCCCGACGACCAGGAGCGCACCCATGGCGGGAAACCCCGACTTCGACCTGTTCGAACTCGACGACATCCACAACGAGTTGCGCGCGGCCATTCGCGGCCTGGCGGAGAAGGAGATCGCACCGCACGCCAAGGACGTCGACGAGCACTCCCGGTTCCCGCAGGAGGCGCTCGACGCGCTCAACGCCGCCGGTTTCAACGCCGTGCACGTCCCCGAGGCCTACGGCGGCCAGGGCGCGGATTCGGTGGCGACCTGCATCGTGATCGAGGAGGTCGCCCGGGTGTGCGGCTCGTCGTCGCTGATCCCGGCCGTGAACAAACTCGGCACCATGGGCCTGATCCTCAACGGGTCGGAGGAGCTCAAGCAGCAGGTGCTGCCGGATATCGCCAACGGTGACATGGCCTCCTACGCGCTGTCCGAGCGCGAGGCCGGTTCCGACGCCGCGAGCATGCGCACCCGGGCCAAGCAGGACGGCGACGGCTGGGTTCTCAACGGCTCCAAGTGCTGGATCACCAACGGCGGCAAGTCCTCCTGGTACACCGTGATGGCGGTGACCGATGCGGAGAAGGGCGCCAACGGCATCTCGGCGTTTCTGGTGCACAAAGACGACGAGGGCTTCGTGGTCGGCCCGCTCGAGCACAAGCTCGGCATCAAGGGATCGCCCACCGCGGAGCTGTACTTCGAGAACTGCCGGGTACCGGGCGACCGCATCGTCGGCGAGCCGGGCACCGGCTTCAAGACCGCGCTGCAGACCCTCGACCACACCCGCCCGACCATCGGCGCACAGGCCGTCGGCATCGCGCAGGGCGCGCTGGACGCCGCGATCGCCTACACCAAGGACCGCAAGCAGTTCGGCAAGGCCATCGCCGATTTCCAGAACACGCAGTTCATGCTCGCCGATATGGCGATGAAGGTGGAGGCCGCGCGCCTGATGGTCTACACCTCCGCCGCGCGCGCCGAGCGGGGCGAGCAGAACCTCGGGTTCATCTCGGCGGCCTCGAAGTGCTTCGCCTCGGATGTGGCGATGGAGGTCACCACCAACGCGGTGCAGCTGTTCGGCGGCGCCGGGTACACCACCGACTTCCCGGTCGAGCGAATGATGCGCGACGCCAAGATCACGCAGATCTACGAGGGCACCAATCAGATCCAGAAGCTGGTCATGGCCCGCGCAATTCTTCGGTGAATTTATTCGACCGATCAGACCGTTCTTGCATTTGTGCTTTCAGTCGCAATCGGGCGAATTGGGGCTATCGAACCAGGCGTGCACGGAGCACTATTGATGCATGGCCGGAGTCGAGATCAACGACAGATTCGTCCGGCGTACGTTGGACAACGGACGGATCGAAGAGGTTGCGTGGCACGATCTTTCGGAGGTCCGGATCATCACCACCGCGGATGGTCCGTTCGCCGATGACGTGTTCTTCGTGCTGATCGGCGCGAAGGGAAACGGCTGTGTCGTCCCGCATTCGGCGGCCGATACCGCATTCCTGCTCCGTTTGCAGCGACTGCCGGGTTTCGACAATGCCAAGGTGATCGAGGCGATGGGCAGCGTCACCGATCGGCAGTTTCTGGTGTGGCGACGCGACAGCCCGGCGCAGAGGCGCCGGGCCGTTCGCAACTAGGCCACCAGGTCGGCGTACTCGCGATGCTCGCCGATGAACTTCTCGACATACCAGCAGGTGGGAACGATGGCGAAGCCCGCGGCGCGGGCGTCCCGCAGCGCGAACTCGACCAGCTGCGCGGCGACGCCGCGGCCGCGGAACTCCGGGAATGTCAGCGTGTGCTGGATATCGCGGATCTGCCGGTCGCCGTCGACGCGGTCGGCGTAGTCGGCGTACCCGGCGAGGGTGTCGTCTAGGTAGATCTCGTAGCGGGTGTCGGCGACATTGTGCTCGAGCCTGGTCGTCATGTGCGGTGAAACTCCTCGATGGCGTCCGTTGTTCCTTGTTCCTACACCACGGCGTTCCTACAGCACCGCGCCGGGATTGAGGATGCCGTGCGGGTCGAGCGCGTCCTTGACGCGCCGGGTCAGCGCCATCACGTCCGGGCCCAGCTGATCGGGGAGCCAGGCCTTCTTGAGGCGGCCCACGCCGTGCTCGCCGGTGATGGTGCCGCCCAGCGCGATGGCCAGGTCCATGATCTCGCCGAACGCCCGCTGGGCGCGGGCGGTCTCGTCGGCGTCGGTCGGGTCGTGCACGATCAGCGGGTGAGTGTTGCCGTCCCCGGCGTGCGCGATCACCGAGACCAGGACGTCGCGGCGCGCGGCGATCTCGGCGATGCCGGTGACCAGTTCGCCCAGGCGCGGCAGCGGCACCCCGACGTCCTCGAGCAGCAGCGTGCCCTTGCGCTCCACGGCGGGGATCGCGAACCGCCGGGCCGCGGCGAAGGCCTCGCCCTCCTCGGGATCCTCGGTGCTGAAAACCTCTGCCGCCCCGGCGGATTCGCAGGCGGCGACGATGGCGGCGGCCTCCTCGGCGGCGTACTCTCCCGGCGCGTCCGATCGGGCCACCAGCAGGCCCGCCGCCGAGCGGTCCAGGCCCATCCGCAGTTCGTCCTCGACGGCATTTATCGCCACCGCGTCCATGAACTCCAGCATCGAGGGCCGCAGCCGCGCGGTGACGGCCAGGATCGCCTCGGTGGCGGCGGTGAGCGTGGTGAACGTGGCGACCACGGTGCTCTGCGGCGGCTGCGCGGGCAGCAGTCGCAGCGTGAGTTCGGTGATGACGCCGAGAGTGCCCTCGCTGCCGACGAAGAGCTTGGTCAGCGACAGTCCGGCGGAGTCCTTCAGCCGCGGCCCGCCGAGGCGCACCGCGGTGCCGTCGGCCAGCACCACCTGCATGCCGAGCACGTAATCGGTGGTGACGCCGTACTTCACGCAGCACAGCCCGCCGGCGTTGGTGGCCGCGTTGCCGCCGATCGAGCAGATCTCGAACGACGACGGATCCGGCGGATACCACAGCCCGTGCTCGGCCACGGCACGCTTGACCTCGGCGTTCAACAGTCCCGGCTGCACGACGGCGGTGCGGGTCACGGGGTCGACGGTGATCTCGCGCATGCGCTCGGTGCTCAACAGCAGCGCGCCGGGCTGCGCGGTGGCCCCGCCGGACAGTCCGGTGCCTGCCCCGCGCGGCACGACCGCGACCCGGTGGTGATCGGCCCACTTCAGGATGATCGAGACCTGCTCGGTCGTAGCGGGCCGCACCAGCGCCAGCGCCGTCCCGGCGTCGGGGTCCAGGGCCCGGTCCTGGCGGTAACCGGCGAGAATATCCGGGTCGGTGACCACCGTGTTGCCCGGTAGCAGTGCGGCGAGGCCGTTGATGTCCACACCCTCGAAACTAGACCCGTCTCCCCGAGGGCACGGAACCGCCGCGGAGTACGCTGCCCCGGTGTCCGACGCCAAGCTGGAGATCCAGATGCTGCACGACCGGGTGATGGTTCGCATCTCCGAGGAGCCCGGGGAGCGCCGCAGCAGCGGCGGCATTCTGATTCCGGCCACCGCCCAGGTGGCCAAGCGCCTCTCCTGGGGTGAGGTGTGCGGTGTGGGATCGCACGTGCGCAGCGTCGGCGTCGGCGACCGCGTGTTGTTCAGTGCCGATGACCAATTCGAGGTCGAGGTCCAGGGCCAGGCGTACCTGGTCATGCGCGAACGCGACCTGCACGCCGTCGCCAGCGAACGCCCGGAACACGGTACGGGGCTGTACCTGTAGACCATTTCCGGCATGTGTGCGAGGGTTGTCACGCCGTGGAGGTCAGTACGTCGACCCGGTTTCCGTTGACCACGACCGCGTCGTTATCGGTGAGGGCCCAGTGCGGTACGCCTTCGGTGCGGAAGCGTTCGGCGAGTCGGGCGCAGTCGCCGGTCGGGTCGGTGTCCGGGGAGTTCACGTGCGGGACGATGCGGTGGTCGACCAAATCCAGTCCGTCCCAGCGGGGTTCGACGCCGCAGGCGGGGCGGACCTCGGCTGGGTCGTCGACTTGCTCGATGCCGTGCAAGTCTGGGGTGAGCAGGCAGGCTCCCGCGCTGTATCCGGCGTAGGCCAGCGCGTCCTCGGACAGCAGCTTGCCGAGGACGAGATCCGCTTCGCTGCGGGCGAATTGGGCGCGCAGCACGAAGGTGTTGCCGCCGCGCACCCACAGCAGGGGGAAGCTCCGCAGGGCGCGCTCCAATTCCGCCGTGCGGCCGATGTAGTCGCGCAGGTCGAGCACTTCGGGTCGAAATCCCAACCGGCGCAAGGGGGTCAGGTCGCTGGTTACCGCGCCCTGCCACACCGCGGGCCAGGCATCGCAGGCGTTCGGGATCACGGCGACCCGGCCCGGCGTGCCGATCAGTCCGGCGAGCCGGTCGTAGTGTGCGCCGAAACGGTAGCTGGACAGGAACAGTCGCATCGGTCTCAGATGGTGAAGGCCAGGTTGCGGACCAGGCGGTCGCCCAGCTCCGTATCGCCGGTGATCGCGAACTCGCCGCCGTGCGCGTCGGCGGTGTTCCGCCCGCCGCGCAGCCGCGCGAGCTGGTACCACTGATCGGACAGCGCCCTGGTGAGCGTGGCGCGGTCGAACGACGGTGTACTCATGCGCGTGACTCCCGCTCCTCGTCCTCGAGCCGGTCCAACCCGGCGCGGATGGCCGCCGCGGTGGTGGCGGTGTCGTGCGGACGGCGCAGGACGAAACCACGGGCGAAGGTGAACAGATCGCCGCGCTGCCGCGGCACCACGTGCAGGTGCACGTGGTGGACGGTCTGGAAGGCCGACTTCCCGTCGTTGAGCACCAGATTCGCGCCGTCGGCGCCGAGATCGCTGCGCCGCAGCGCCTTGGCGAGGCGATGGCCCAGGCCGAAGATCCGCGCGCCCAGCTCGTGATCGAGATCGTCCAGGTCGGTGGCGTGCTGCTTGGGGATCACCAGGGTGTGCCCGCGGGTGATCGGCCGGATGTCGAGGAACGCGCACAGGGTCTCGTCTTCGTAGACCTTGGTCGCGGGTGCGGTACCCGCGACGATCCCGCAGAAGCTGCAGCCACTCACGGGGCAGACATTACGGCGTACGAGGAATCGGTGATACCCCTGCCGCGCAGCAGGAATTTTCACCGGGCCATGTGACGTTGATCTCCGCTACGCTCACGGCTGCGCCTCGCTGGCGCTCGGCTCCGCCGTCAGCGTGGGCGCACTGTGTCCTCGGTTCACTCGCTGCGCTCGCTCACGGCTGGCCAGGTACAGTTGCCAGGATTCGCACAAACCTACTGCAAAGTAAGTTAGGGATCGCCGGACCGGTTACAGCGGCCCACCATGGATATGGGGGCCAGCTGCCACCACGAGTAAGGAAGTTGACCAGTGGAGACAACGCAGAGCGCAGACGCGGACGCGCCGCGCGGGACGTCTGTCGGAGTCGTGCGCGAGACCAACGCCGGCGAACGACGCGTCGCGTTGGTGCCGAAGATCATTCCCACCCTGTCCGAGCGGGGTGTGCGGGTGATCGTCGAGTCCGAGGCCGGGCTGGGCGCGCTGATTCCCGACGAGGCCTATGTCGAGGCGGGCGCCACCCTGGGCGATCCGTGGTCGGCGGACGTGGTCGTGAAGGTCGCGCCGCCCAGCGACGCCGAGATCGCGAAGCTGTCGAAGGGCCAGACGCTGATCGGGTTCCTCGCGCCCCGCAATGCCGACAACAAGATCGGCGCGCTGAAAGACGCGGGTGTCCAAGCGTTCGCGGTCGAGTCGATTCCGCGCATCTCGCGGGCGCAGGTGATGGACGCGCTGTCGTCGCAGGCGAATGTGGCCGGATACAAGGCGGTGCTGCTGGCGGCGTCGGAGTCCACGCGGTTCTTCCCGATGCTGACCACGGCCGCGGGCACGGTGAAGCCGGCGACGGTGCTGGTGCTCGGCGTCGGCGTGGCCGGTCTGCAGGCGCTGGCCACGGCCAAGCGGCTGGGCGGGCGCACCACCGGCTACGACGTGCGCCCGGAGGTGGCCGATCAGGTGCGGTCGGTGGGCGCGCAGTGGCTGGATCTGGGCATCGATGCCGCCGGTGAGGGCGGGTACGCGCGCGAGCTCACCGATGACGAAAAAGCCCAGCAGCAGCAGGCTTTGGAGGACGCCATCAAGGGTTTCGACGTGGTGATCACGACCGCGCTGGTACCCGGGCGCCCCGCGCCGCGGCTGGTGACGGCCGCCGCGGTGGAGGGCATGAAGCCGGGCAGCGTGATCGTGGACCTGGCCGGTGAGACCGGCGGCAACTGCGAGCTGACCGAACCGGGCAAGACCGTCGTGAAGCACGAGGTCACGATCGCGTCGCCGCTGAACCTGCCCGCGACCATGCCCGAGCACGCGTCGGAGCTGTACTCGAAAAACATTGCCGCCCTGCTGGATCTGATGGTGACCGACGGCGCGTTCGCCCCCGATTTCGCCGATCAGGTGCTGGCGGATTCGTGCGTCACCCGCGACCCCGAGGACGCGGCGGAGAAGGAGCAGAGCTGATGTACACCGAACTGCTTGCCAATATCGCGATTCTGGTGCTGTCCGGCTTCGTCGGCTTCGCCGTCATCTCGAAGGTGCCCAACACCCTGCACACCCCGCTCATGTCGGGCACCAACGCCATTCACGGCATCGTGGTGCTGGGCGCGCTGGTGACGCTGGGCCGCATCGAGGATCCGTCGATCGCGACGCAGCTCATTCTGTTCGTCGCCGTCGTCTTCGGAACCCTCAATGTCATCGGCGGTTTCGTGGTGACGGACCGGATGCTGGGCATGTTCAAGGGCAAGAAGCCCAGCGCGGTCGAGAAGGCGGGGAAGTAACCCATGGACAACCTGGTCAATATTCTCTACATCGTCTCCTTCGCGCTGTTCATCTACGGCCTGATGGGCCTGACGGGCCCGAAGACGGCCGTGCGCGGCAACTGGATCGCCGCGGTCGGCATGGGCATCGCGGTGATCGCGACCCTCATCGCCGTGCGCGACACCAGCAACTGGATCCTGATCATCGCCGGTCTGGTTGTCGGTGTGGCGCTGGGCGTTCCGCCCGCGAAGTTCACCAAGATGACCGCGATGCCGCAGCTGGTGGCCGCGTTCAATGGCGTCGGCGGCGGCACGGTCGCCCTCATCGCGTGGTCGGAATTCCTGAATACGCAGGGCTTCTCGCGGATTCACGAGGAGCCGACGGTGCATATCGTGGTCGGCTCGCTGTTCGCGGCGATCATCGGCTCGGTGTCGTTCTGGGGCTCGCTGATCGCCTTCGGCAAGCTGCAGGAGATCCTGCCCGGCCGCCCGATCGGCGTCGGAAAACTGCAGCAGCCCTTGAACTTGCTGCTGCTGGCCGGATCCATCGCCGCGGCGGTCGTGATCGGCGTCGGCGCCGCCGGTGACGGGGTGCCGGGCTGGTGGATGGTGCTGCTGTTGGTGCTGGCCGCGGTGCTCGGGCTGATGGTGGTGCTGCCCATCGGCGGCGCCGATATGCCGGTGGTCATCTCGCTGCTCAACGCGCTGACCGGATTGTCCGCCGCGGCAGCCGGTCTGGCGCTGAACAACACCGCGATGATCGTGGCGGGCATGATCGTCGGCGCCTCCGGTTCCATCCTGACCAACCTGATGGCCAAGGCGATGAACCGGTCCATTCCGGCGATCGTCGCGGGCGGATTCGGCGGTGGCGGAACGGTTCCTGGCGCCGGGGGCGGCGAGCAGAAGCAGGCCAAGGCGACCAGCGCGGCCGACGCCGCGATCCAGATGGCCTACGCCAACCAGGTCATCGTCGTCCCGGGCTACGGCATGGCCGTCGCCCAGGCCCAGCACGCGGTCAAGGAGATGGCGAACCTGTTGGAGGCCAAGGGCGTCGAGGTCAAGTACGCCATCCATCCGGTCGCGGGCCGCATGCCCGGGCATATGAACGTGCTGCTGGCCGAGGCCGAGGTGTCCTACGACGCGCTCAAGGAAATGGACGACATCAACGGCGAATTCGGGCGCACCGACGTGGCTTTGGTGATCGGCGCCAACGACGTCACCAACCCGGCCGCCCGCGAGGACTCCTCGAGTCCCATCTACGGCATGCCGGTGCTCAATGTCGACCAGGCGCACAGCGTGATCGTGCTGAAGCGCTCGATGAACTCCGGCTTCGCGGGCATCGACAACCCGCTGTTCTACGCCGATCACACCTCGATGCTGTTCGGCGACGCGAAGAAGTCCGTCGGCGCGGTGACCGAGGAACTCAAAGCGCTGTAAGCGGTTTCGCGGGCGGCCCGCACTCCCCACCGGGGTGCGGGCCGCCGCGCGTCAGGGCGTGATGCGCGAGGCCAGCAGGCGGCGCACGGGTTCGGCATCGCCGTCGATCGTCACCGTGGACAAGTCCGCGCGACCCCAGAACATGAGCAGCAGTTCCTCCGCGGTGCCGCGGAGTTCGGCCGCCACCGCGGGCAGGGCGCCGGTCGGTGCGGGGCCGAACGCCTCGTACTCCGGCGGCTCGGACGATCCGGTCGGCGCCAGGATCCAGCGAGCGTCCCGGTCGGTGCACGAAACCGCAACCGGCGCAGCGAGATCGACGGGCGGCACCTGCCATGCCGGCCGTCGGTAGACCCACACATCGAAGATCTCCGAGAGGCCGTCGACGGCGAGATCGGCGTCGTAGTTCGTGATGGCGTCCTGTGCCTGCCGGGCGTCGACGACGTGCATGGTGAGCTCGTGGCACTGCCGTCGCGACCAGAATCCGGCCGTGCGATTGGACGGCTGCATCGTCCACGCGGGCGCCGCCGGATCGGTCGATTCCAAGACCTTCAGCAGGTCGTCGAAGCAGCGGCGGTACCAGTCGGCCAGATCGTCGTCCGGACCGGGCGGCGTGGCGGTGTGACGCGGCCCGTTCTCAGGGTCTGTGACGTTCGCGCGAGCCCACTGATGCACCTCGCCGAGGTGCACCACGAGATCGCGGAGCGTCCAGCCCGGGCAGGCCGGAACGACCGCGTCCAATGGCCCGGTCTGCGTCGCCGCGACCATCGAGTCGGCCGCCTGCTGCAGGCGCTCCTGATATTCGGCCGCCGTGAGTAGCCCGTTGGGAAAGTCGGTCATGATCACCATCATGCCGACTCCCGGCGTGCCCCTCATCCCGGCATGTCTCCGCGTTCGGCGTCCCTCTTCATTCGGGCGTGCCGCCGCGTTCGGCGTGCCTTCTCGTTCCGGGCGTGTCTCTGTGTTCGGCGCGCCTCTTCATTCCCGGCGTGCCGGCGCCTTCGGTGTGTCTTCTCGTTCCGGGTGTACCGCCGTGTCCGGTGTGTCTTCTCATTCCCGGCGTGCTTTTGGCAGGGGCCATGCCGGAACAGGGGTTCCGGCCAAAGCATGCCGGAATCAGGACGGCCCGAGGCGGGGACCGTGGGTGGTCGCGGTCGCGTATTACGCTGGCCCAATATGGAATTCCCCGCGTCGGGGGTTGGCTCGCCGCGGTAACCGAAAGGGGCGGGAATGACATTGCGCGAGAAGTTCGCCGTACCGGCGGCCGACAGCGCCCTAGTCTACGGGGTACCACACGAGACGGCGGACGGGTCGACGGTGATCACCGTCGCCGGATCCGGCGGCCTGCTGCGTCCGGCCCCGCGGCCGGTCGGGATATTCGTGATCCGCGAGGGCGAGGTGACGTGGAAGCCCGCCGTGGACGAGAGCAGGATCGCCTTGGTCGCGGTCCTGACAGGGTTGCTGGCGACCGTCTTCACCACCCTCGCGGTGCTGCGCCGCCCGCCATGGCCCGAGCTGTCGTTCCACAAGACCGAACGCATCTGACGGGTGACTCAGCGGTATCCGCGCTCTCGGGCCTCGACCGCGTCCTTCGCCGCCTTCAGCGACGTCGCCGGGTACAACTCGCGATAGACCTTGATCGCCTGGATCTTCTTGCCCTGCGTCAGCAATTCGTCGACCTCGGCCATGCGGAAGCCGTCGACGACCGGCTGGGACGGTGAAACCGGCGGCGGCGGAAGGGGATCGGCGATCTGCAGGTGCCGCATGATCGCGTCCAGCTTGCGCTCGATGCGCTCCATGCGGCGTTCGAGGCGCCGGTGGTTGTCGAACATCCCCGCACTCTATCGGCGGTATCGATGCGGGGCGCGGGGATTTCCGCGCGCCTCGCGACCGAGTCAGGCGGTCTTCAGCGCCCCGCCGTCGATGACGTAGTCGGAGCCGAGGATATTGGCGGACCTGGGCGACGCCAGGAAGGCGATCAGCGCCGCGATCTCTTCCGGCTCCGAGATCCGGCCGGAGGTCGCACCGAACCGCTCGGCGGCGTTCGTCAGCAGCTCTTCCTGCGAGATGCCCTGTGCCTCGGCGATTTTCGCGCCGAAGCCGCGCGGATCCCGCCACAGCGGCGTGCCGACCACGCCCGGGGACACCGTATTGACCCGCAGGCCCCGCGGCCCGAACTCCTCGCTCAGCCGCTTGCCGAGCGAGGTGAGCGCGGCCTTCGCCTCGCTGTAGGCGACCGGCCCCGCCGCCGGGATTCGCGAGTTGATGGAGGAGACGTTCACGATGGCGCTGCGGCGCTCCAGCAGGCTCGGCAGTGCCGCCCGGGTGGTCCAGACGGCACTGAACAGGTTGAGGTCGAACAGGTTTCGCCACTGTTCGTCGGTGATGTCCAGGAATCCGCCGAGCAGCAGGCTTTCCGCGTCCCCGCCGCCGACATTGTTCACCAGGATGTCGATGCCGCCCAGTTCGGACACCGCCGCGTTCACCGCCGCGGCGGCGCCGTCGGCGGTGGCGAGGTCGGCGGATACCGCTGCGACGCTGGCCTTTTCGAGCTCCGGCGAAATCGTGCGCGCGGCGCCGACGACGCGCACGCCCTCGGCGGTCAGCTCCTCGGCGACGGCCAGACCGATGCCGCGACTGGCACCGGTGACGAGGGCGGTCTTGCCGGTCAGTTCGAGATCCATGGGGATATCCTTTCTTGAACTACAGGTCAAAAATTAGGGCAGGAGAGAAGGCCGCCGGGGCGGCGGGAGGTCAGAGGGTGGACAGGGCGGTATCGATGATCTTGTGTAAGGCGCGACTGTCGTAGGTCTTGGCCATGACGCGCAGGCCTGCGATGGTGTTCATCAGGAACTCCGCCGCCGCCTGCGGGTCGGTGTCGCGATCGACATCGCCGTCGCGGCGGCCCCGGTCGATACGGGCGGCGAGCGCGGCGGTGGTGTGATCCTGCATGTTCCGCAGGGCGCGGCTGATCTCCGCGTCCTGGGCGGCGAACTCCGTCGCGGTGTTCACCGCCAGGCAGCCGCGCCGGATCGGTTGGGCCGCATCGGAATCCACGAGGTGGTGGAGGAATCCGCGCAGGCATTCGCGGGTGGTCCCGGGCCGGGACATGAAGTCGGCGGCCAGTTCCGTGTGCATGCGGTCGTAGCGTTCCAGCACGCGGTCGAACAGCTCCCGTTTACTCCCGAAGGTGTTGTACAGGCTGCCTTTTCCGATGCCGGTGCATTCGGCCAGCTGTGCCGGGGAGGTGTTGGCGTAGCCGTAGGTCCAGAAGGCGTCCATGGCCAGATCGAGCACCGTCTCCGGTTCGAAGTTGCGGGGCCTGGCCATGCGGGAGACGGTACCTATTTTTGTCCTGGAGGTCAATAAGGGTTGGGTCGGCGCTAGTCGGTGGCCGCGATCCGCGCGAACCAGGCCGACAGCACGACCAGGACCAGTGGGAAGACCAGTGCCGCGGTCAGCGACGTGGGCTTGGACAGCCAGCCGATCACCGACGGCCCGGCCAGGAAACCGAGATAGCCGAGGCTGAACACCCGGGACATGTCGGTCGCGGCCGTGGATGTGCCGAGATTGCCCGCGGCGCTGAAGATCTGGGGGACGCCGCCGGAGAGGCCGATGCCCAGCAGCGCCCAGCCGAACAGGGTGAGCGGAATCCACATCGAGGTGATGATGAGCACGAGTCCGGCCGCGGCGAGCACCGAACCCCAGCGGACCACCGCGACCGGTCCGAAGCGGCCGCTGACCCGGTCGGCGCCGAAGCGGCCCACGGTCATCGTGGTGGAGAAGGCGCCGAATGCCAGCGCCGCGGTGGCCTCGTTCGCGCCGAGATGTTCGCGCAGTTGCAGCGCGCTCCAGTCGTTGGCGACACCCTCGGTCATCAGCAGGGCGAACGCGATCGCCGCCAGCGCGAAGACCTTGCGCGGCCGCTTCGATACCGCCGTGGGCGATCCGGGCCGGTCGGCGGCCGTCTCGGCATCGGCCGGAACGGCGGCGGCAGCCGGGTCGTCGACCCGGGGCAGTAGCCGGGGCACACTTGCCGCCGCGACGGCGAGGCCGCATGCCGCGGCGATCGCGAGCGTGGTCAGCAGACTCCACCCGATGTGCATGGCGGCGGCACCGGCCAGCGATCCGGCCAGGCCGCCACAGGAGAACAGTGCGTGGAACGCCGACATGATCGGCCGCGGATACTCCCGCTCGACCAGCACCGCCTGGGCGTTCATCGACACGTCCATGGCGCCGTTGCCGAATCCGAAGACGATCAGGGCGACGACGAGTTGCAGCGGGCCGGTCGCCAATCCGGGTCCGAGTATCGACAGCGACAGCCAACACGCCGCCGCGGCGACCAGTGTGCGGCTGCCGAATCGGTCGGCGAGCGGCCCGGCCGCCTGCATCCCGGCGATGGCACTGACCGCCATGAGCAGGATGAATATGCCCAGCGTGGCATTGGACACCCCGGTGCGGCCCGTGATCGCCGGGATGTGCACCACCCACATGGAGGCCACGAAACCGTTGAGCCCGAACACCGCGAACACCGCGGCGCGTGCCATCCGGACCGGGGGAGCGAGCGTCGAAGCAGCCATTGATTCGACGGTACCGGTGCCGGGCACCGGTAGCTCCCCGTTGCCCCTGCCACCCGAGGCGCCGTTGCCGTGGTGGCCAGGTTCCGAAACTTGTCCGGTTTCAACCGGTTTCGACTTCATTCTATTCCGGGGCACCGACAAGTTTCGGCGCCCGGAAACGGGCTTGAGAAGGCGGGGGCCATCTGCGAGAGTTTGGGGGTGGACCCGCTGGAAAGCCTGCTCGAGGGACCGCGGGCGCGCGGCGCCTTCGTGATGCGCTCGCTGCTCGAGCCGCCGTGGTCGCTGCGGGTCCGCGACGAGTCGCCGCTGACGGTGGTGGCGGTGGTGCGCGGCAGCGGCTGGATCGTGCCCGACCAGCGCGGCGGTTCCGAGCCTGCCGAGCAGGCTGGGCCCGGATTCCCCGCGCCGGGGCCGACCGCTCCCCGCCAGCTGCGGGAGGGCGATGTGGCGATCATCCGCGGTCCGGAGCACTACACCTTCGCCGACGATCCGTCGACCGAGCCGCAGGTGTACATCAATCCCGGTCAGATCACCACGACGCCGGAGGGCGAGGTGCTCTGCGAGACATGGAGTCTCGGCGTGCGCGGCTGGGGGACCGATCCCGACGCCGCGACCATGCTCGTCACCGGCACCTACGAGCAGGAGAGCGCGGCGAGCCGACGGCTGCTGCGCGCCCTGCCCCCGCGGATCGTGCTGCCCGGCGCCGAACTCGACAGCCCGGTACTCGAGCTGCTGGTCGCGGAGAGCGCCAAGGACCGCCCCGCGCAGGGCGCCATGCTGGACCGCCTGCTCGACCTGTTGCTGATCGCCACCCTGCGCGCCTGGTTCTCCCGCAACGACGCCCCGGCCTGGTACCACGCCTACGCGGATCCGCTGGTGGGCAAGGCCCTGCGCCTGCTGCAGCACAATCCGGCGCACCCGTGGACGGTGGCGTCGCTGGCCACCGAGGTGGGGGTGTCGCGGGCGGCGCTGGCCCGCCGGTTCACCGATCTGGTCGGCGAACCGCCGATGGCATTCCTCACCGACTGGCGCCTGGCCCTGGCCGCCGATCTGCTGCACGACTCGGACGCCACGGTCGAGGCCATCGCCCGCCGCGTCGGCTATGGCAGCGCCTTCGCGCTGAGTACCGCGTTCAAGCGGCATTTCGGTGTCAGCCCCCGGGAGCATCGCATGTCTTCGATGGCGGCGGACCGGGGGTCTGCCGTGGCATCGCAGGCCGGTTCCTGACCTGACCCGCAGGTGGTCGTTGCCTCGTTGTGCCGCGGTCCACCGCGCCTGACTATTGTCGGCCGGGTGACGACGCAGCAGGACTACCCGGTGCTCTGGCCGATGCCGACCCGGTGGGCGGACAACGACCACTACGGACACGTCAACAACGTGACCTATTACTCGTACTTCGACACCGCGGTCAACGGCTGGCTGATGGACGCCACCGGCACCGATATCCGGGAACTGCCCGCCATCGGGGTGGTCGCGCAGACCTCCTGCCAGTTCCTCGGCTCGCTCAGTTTCCCGGACCGGTTGCGCGTCGGCCTGCGTGTCGCCCGCCTCGGCCGCACCAGCATCACCTACGACCTGGCCATCTTCCGCGAGGACGGCGACGCCCTCGAGCTGGCCGCGACGGGCACCTTCGTACACGTCTACGTCGACGACCAGACCCGCAAGCCGATCGAGATCCCGGAGGTGATCCGCAGCGCCGCAGCGCAATTGGTCGTGGGGTAGGTCAGATCCTGCCCAGTAGGGTCAGCGGATCCTCGAGCAGCGAGGCCACCGTCGCCAGGAATCGGGCGCCCAGTTCGCCGTCGATCATGCGGTGATCGAAGCTCAGCCCCAGGGTCGTCACCCAGCGGACGGCCAGTTCGTCGCGATACACCCACGGCTGCTTGCGGATCGAGCCCAGGCACAGGATCGCGCCCTCACCCGGATTGACCAGCGGCACACCGGTATCGACGCCGAACACGCCGACATTGCTGATGGTGAACGTGCCGCCGCGCAGATCCGTCGGCGCCGCCCGGCCGGTGCGGGCGACGTCGGCCAGCCAGCCGATCTCCCGGCACAGTTCGCGCAGGCTCAGCGTCTGCGCCTCCTTGACGGTGGGGACCAGCAGGCCGCGGTCGGTGGCCACGGCGATGCCGAGATTGACGTAGTGCCGGGTGACGATCTCCTTGTGCTCCTCGTCCCAGACCGAGTTGATGCCGGGGAACTCGGCCATCGCGGCCAGCGTCGCCTTGGCCACCAGGGCCAGCGGCGTCAGCGTGAGTCCCGTGAACGAATCGGTGCTGCGCAGATGGTCGAGCAGTTCCATCGACGCGGTGAAATCCATGGTGGCGAACGCGCTGGCCTGCGGGATGGTGCGGGCGCTGGTCACCATGGCCGCGGCGGTGCGCTTGCGCACGCCGGTGACCGGTGTGCGAGTCTCGCGCGCGGACGGGATGGAACGGATGATGCCGCCGTCGGGTCGCATCGTGGGCACCGGCGGCGCGCTCGGCCGCGGCGCGTCGTCGTCCGAATCCGTGTCCTGCCGAATCCGGCTGGGCGGCTGCGAGACCGGGACCGCATGGCGGACATCGTCGACGGTGACCGCGCCGCCCGGGCCGGAGCCCGCGACGAAGGCGATATTGATGCCCAGCTCACGGGCCAGCTTGCGGGCGGCCGGAGTCGCCGGGGGACGGCCGGGCATATCGGGATAGGTCGGAGCGGGCGCCGTCGAAGTCTCCGAGGAATCGGATTGTGCCGCAGTGAGATTCGCGGCGCGAAGGCGACGCGAGGTGGGCTCGCCCTCCGGCCCGTAGCCGACCAGGACCGATTGCCGATCCGCGGACGGCGTGTCGGGTGCGGCGGGGGTGACCGCGAATTCGGTGGCGACCCGGATCAGCGGCGCGCCTACCGGCACGGTGTCGCCGGGCTGCGCCAGCAGCTCCAGCACCTTGCCGGAGAACGGGCAGGGCATCGCCACCTGGGCCTTCGCGGTCTCCACCTCCGCGATGGTCTGGTTCAGCTCCACCTGGTCGCCGACGGCCACCGCCCACGAGACCAGCTCGGCCTCGGTCAGTCCCTCGCCGAGATCGGGGAGCCGGAACTCCAGCACATGGTTCTGGTCGTCGTCTGCTGCAACCGGGTCTTCCAACGGGCACCTTCTGTCTGAACGGGCTGGTCAGGCGGCAAGCGTGCGGTCGACCGCGGCCAAGATGCGGTCGGGGTCGGGCAGGTGGTGCCGTTCGAGCTTAGCCGGGGGGTAGGGGATGTCGAAGCCACCGACCCGCAAAACGGGCGCCTCCAAGTAGTAGAAGCACCGTTCGGCGATGCGGGCGGCGATCTCGGCGCCCAGCCCGGCGAACACCGGCGCCTCGTGCGCGACGATCAGGCGGCCGGTGCGGCGCACCGACTCCTCGACGGTGTCGAAGTCGATCGGCGACAGGCTGCGCAGATCGATCACCTCCAGCGAATGCCCCTCGCCCGCCGCGATTTCCGCCGCCGTCAGCGCGGTGCGGACCATGCCGCCGTAGGCGACGACGGTGGCATCGTCGCCGTCGCGGCGGATCCGGGCGCGGTCCAGCGGGAACGGATCGTCGTCGAGGGCCGCGAAGTCGACGTCGGCCTTGTCCCAGTAGCGGCGCTTGGGCTCGAAGAAGATCACCGGGTCATCGAGCGAGATCGCCTGGCGGATCATCAGATACGCGTCGGCCGGATCGCTCGGCGCGACCACCCGCAGCCCTGCGGTGTGCGCGAAGTAGGCCTCCGGCGACTCGGAGTGATGCTCCACCGAGCCGATGCCGCCGCCGCACGGAATGCGAATCGTCAGGGGCGCGAACACCTTTCCCTGGGTGCGGTAGTGAATCTTGGCGACCTGGGAAACGATCTGGTCGAAGGCCGGATAGACGAAGCCGTCGAACTGGATCTCGCAGACCGGCCGATAGCCGCGCAGCGCCATGCCGAAAGCCGTTCCTATGATGCCGGATTCGGCGAGCGGGGTGTCGATGACGCGGTTGTTGCCGAAGTCCTTCTGCAGCGTGTCGGTCACCCGGAAGACCCCGCCCAACCTGCCGATGTCCTCACCCATCAGCACGACCTTCGGATCGTCCTCCAGCGCTCGGCGCAGTCCGGTGTTGAGGGCGCCCGCGAAGGTGGTGATCATGACCGGACTCCTTCCGTGGCTGTGCCGTCCGCGAGATAGGCGGCGTATCGTCGCCTTTCCTCCTCGATCAGCGGGTGCCGGGTGGTGTAGACGTGCTCGAACAGCTGCGCTGGATCCGGATCGGGCATATCGATGGTCGCGGCGCGCAGCAGCCCGCCGACCTCGTCGGAGCGGGCCTGCACCCGTCGCTCGAAATCGCTGTCCCACAGGTCTTCTCGCTCCAGGAGCCGCCGCATCCGGTCGATCGGGTCGCGGCGCTGCCAGACCTCGTTCTCGGCTGCCGAGCGGTAGCGGGTGGGGTCGTCGGCGGTGGTGTGCGGACCCATCCGGTAGGTGATGGCCTCGACGAACGACGGGCCGCCTCCGGTGCGGGCGCGCGCCACCGCCTGCCGGGTCATCGCCAGCACGGCCAGCGCGTCGTTGCCGTCCACCTGCACGCCCGGGATGCCGTAGCCGTAGGCGCGCCGCACGATCGGCGTCGGGCTCTGCACGCGGACCGGCTCGCTGATGGCCCACTGGTTGTTCATGCAGAAGAACACCACCGGCGCGCTCCAGGACGCGGCGAAGCCGAGCGCCTCGGCCATATCGCCCTGGCTGGTGGCGCCGTCGCCGAAGTAGGTGAGCACCGCGATCTCGGCGCCGTCCAGGTGGGCGGCGTAGGCGTAGCCGGTGGCGTGCAGGCCCTGCGCGCCGACCACGATGGCGGGGTTGGTCATATTGATCTCGGCCGGATCCCAGCAGAAATGGGCGGCGCCGCGCCACAACCGGGTGATCTGGCTCGGGTCGACGCCGCGGCAATAGGCGACCCCGGCCTCGCGGTAGCTGCAGAACACGTAGTCGTCGGAGTGCAGGGCGTGTGCCGAGCCGATCTGCGCGGCCTCCTGGCCCAGCAACGGCGGCCACAGGCCCAACTGCCCCTGGCGTTGCAGCGCGGTCGCCTCCACATCGATGCGGCGGGCGACCACCATGTCCTCGTACAGCTGTCGCAATTCGTCGGGCCCGACATCGGATACCAGCGCCGCGTGCTCGCGGTCGAATACGCGGCGTCCGTCCGGCTGGACCAACTGCACCGGGTAGGTGATCGGGTCGGCCATAACCCTTGCCTCCTGTCCGTCGCTGCGCCGGGGTCTCCGTCCTGGCGACGTAAGAGAGTGTGCTATATCACACAGCATCCACTATTGGGCGTCTTGCGCAAGTATGGACACGCTAAGTGGGCAGAATGCTTGGGTAGAGGGTCGTCTCCGCTTGCATACTGCCTCGAGTGATCAGATCCGCGATCTGCCGGGCCGTCGCTTCGTCAGCCGGGCTAGCGCTGTCGGCTCCATCGGGCATGTCGAGTCATGCCGCAGTGGGCTACCTGCGCAGGTCATGACGTGCGGGTTGGGCAGAATGCTCGCGTGTGGACTGTGATGGCTGCCATACTGCGTTGCATGTCTAGTGGAGAGCCTGTCGGAGCCGTCGTCGATGCCACCGATGCGCGGCTGTTGCTGGAGCTGATCGCCAACCCCCGGGCCACCGGGGTGGAACTGGCTACCCGGCTCGGGTTGTCGCGCAACACGGTTCAGGCCCGGCTGGCGCGCTGGGAGGCGGGCGGCGTGCTGGCCAGCTTCGAGCGGCGCGTCGACCCGCGCGCCCTCGGATATCCGCTGGCGGCCTTCGTCGCGGTGGTGGTCGACCAGCACACGCTGGATTCGGTGGTCGACGAATTGGCCGAGGTGCCGGAGGTGACCGAGGTCTGTGGCATGACCGGCCCCACCGACCTCACCGTCCGCGTGGTGGCCCGTGACGCCGACGATCTCTACCGCATCGCGGGTCAGATCCTGAAGATCCCGGGCGTCGAGCGCACCAACATGGCCCTGGTGATGCGCCAACTCGTCGGCCCGCGCACGGCCCCTCTCCTGCGCCGCCTGGCGGTCCCCAACGGCGTTGCCCCCCGCCCGGATTCGCCCCGCTCCCGAACTCTCGGCCTCTCGCCCCGCCCCCGCTGAACCCCGCACCCGCTGGGTGAAGTCAGGCCAGTTTCGGGGGATTGGATCCTGACTGGACTGGTACGGGTTGGCGACGATGGCGCCGTGACTGCCACCGCTGATGCCGAATCGAACGTTGTCGCCGAGTCCGATGTGGGGGCGCTGCATCCGGTCGGGGCCGGGGTGGTGACGGCGCTGGTGGGGTTCACCAGCTCTTTCGCTGTGGTGTTGGCCGGGTTGCGAGGCATGGGGGCGACGCCCGCCCAGGCCGCGTCGGGGCTGCTGGCCGTCTGCGTGACGCAGGCCGTGGGGATCGTGCTGCTCAGCCGCCGGTACCGGATGCCGATCACGCTGGCCTGGTCGACTCCGGGCGCCGCGCTGCTGGCGAGCACCGGGGCGGTCGCCGGTGGCTGGCCCGCGGCCGTCGGGGCTTTCGCGGTGAGCGGCGTGCTGATCGTCCTGACCGGGTTCTGGCAGCGGCTGGGCAAGCTGATCGCCGCCATTCCGGCCGAGATCGCGCAGGCGATGCTGGCGGGGGTGCTCCTGCCGCTGTGCCTGGCGCCCATGCACGCGCTGAGCACCAGTCCGGCCGTGGTGATTCCGGTGCTGGTGGTGTGGCTGGTGCTGCAGCGGTTCGCGGCACGCTGGGCGGTGCTGGCGGCATTCGTGACGGCCGCGGTCGGGGCCGGTATCGACATCGCCGTCACCCCCCGCCCCCTGGACCTCGCGACGATGCTGCCGCGGGTGGAATGGACTGTGCCGCACTGGAGTTGGCAGGCGCTGATCGGCGTGGCGGTGCCGCTGTACATCGTCACGATGGCCGCGCAGAACATTCCGGGGACGGCGGTGATGAACTCGTTCGGCTACCGGGTGCCGTGGCGGGCGGCGATGAGCACGACCGGGCTCGGGACGATCGCCGGTGCCTTCGCGGGCGGGCACGCCATCAACCTCGCCGCGGTCAGCGCCGCGCTGGCGGCGGCGCCGGAGGCGCATCCGGATCCGCGGCGGCGCTGGATCGCGGCATTCAGCGCGGGCTGGACATATCTGGTGCTCGCGCTGGCCTCGGGCGCGCTGGTGGCGCTGGTCGCCGCCGCGCCGCCGGGCGTGCTGGAAACCGTTGCGGCCCTTGCTCTGATCGCCACGCTGGCGGCCGCCCTGGCCGCGGCGCTGGGATCGGCGGAGCACCGGCTCGCCGCCGCCGTCACCTTCGGGGTATCGGCCTCCGGCATCGCGCTGCTGGGTATCGGCGCGGCCTTCTGGGCCTTGGTCGCGGGACTGCTGGTGCGATGGGTGCTGCACAGGACACCGCGGGCGGCCTGAACGGAAGCTCGGGGCTGGGTCTCGGGCGCGGACTCGGATCGACAGTGCGGCGCTTGTCGTAGGGTGGGTGTGTTCGCGTACCGGCTACGGATCTGACAGAGGAGCTGGCTTGACCGCGGTGTTGATATCGGCCGAAGATCTTCGGAAAGTGCTGTCCGACAGTGGTTCCCGCGTGCATGTGCTGGATGTGCGGTGGGCGCTCGGCGATCCGGACGGACCGCAGCACTATCTGGACGGCCACATACCGGGGGCCGTATTCGTCGATCTGGAGACCGAACTGGCCGATCCACCGTCCCCGGCGCGCGGCCGTCATCCGCTGCCGGAGCTCGCCCACCTGCAGAAATGTGCCCGCAGCTGGGGGCTTCGCGCGGGCGAACCGGTCGTCGTCTACGACGCGACGGGCGGCATGGCCGCGGCCCGGGCCTGGTGGCTGCTGCGGTGGGCCGGTGTGAACGATGTGCGCATCCTCGACGGCGGCCTTCCTGCATGGGAACGCGCGAGCGGCGAGCTCACCACCGGTAGCGAGCCCGACCCGGCTCCCGGCGACGTCGTGTTCAACCCCGGCAATATGCCGGTCACCGATGCCGACGGCGCGGCCGCCTGGTCGGGCCTGCTGCTCGATGCCAGGGCGGGTGAGCGCTACCGCGGTGAGACGGAGCCGGTCGACCCCCGGGCCGGGCACATCCCGGGCGCGGTGAGCGCGCCGACCGCCGAAAACCTCACGGCCGATGGGACTTTCAAGTCGCCGGACGAACTGCGCGCGCGTTTCGCCGACTACGGCTCCGGCCCGGTCGCGGTCTACTGCGGGTCGGGCATCACGGCCGCACATCAGGTCGCGGCCTTGGCCGTCGCCGGAATCGACGCCACGCTCTACCCGGGCTCGTGGTCGCAATGGTCCAACGACCCCAAGCGCCCGGTCGCCACGGGCTGAACCTCCCCGCACCCCTTACCTACTCCCGCACTCCTCGCAACGCCGGTAAGGGGTGCGAGGTGATGCGAGGGGTGCGACGAGCTGTGGCGGTCGACCGTTGCGGCGAGGCCGAGAAAGCGCGTGGTCTCGTTGATCGCCGCGGTCTGCCCGAGCATGGCAAGCGGTCAAGGGCAGCCGCGAGCGACGCGTTGCAGGGCGTCGCGATCGGCGCGGGTGATCGGCAGGTCGTATTGGGTTGCGGTGGTGAGGTATTTGCCTGCGTAGAAGCAGCGGTAGGCGCGGGCCGGGGGTAGCCAGTCGGCGGGGGTGCTGTCGCCCTTGTCCTCGTTGGTCGCGCCGTCGACGGCCAGCAGGTTGAAGTCGATGTCGTTGGCGAAGCGAATGCGCTGGGGCAGGGGCCAGCTCGCGGCGCCCATATCCCAGGCGGCGGCCAAGGGATAGATGTGGTCGATCTGCACCTCGCGCGCTCGGGACTTGTCGAATTCGATGCGCTTGCCTGTGTAGGGGTCTTGCAGGATGCCCGCGATCACGACGCAGTCGCGCGTGCCGGGGCGGTGGGCGACCCCGCTCAATTGCCCGGTGAGCACGTTGTTGCGGGTGTCGCAGCCGTCATGGCCGCCGCGGCCGTCGTAATCGTCGGACCACGCCGGGCCGAATACGCAGCCCTCGTCGACGCGGCAGCCGCGCTGATAACCGCCCGGGCGCGGACGCTTGTCGATCACCCGGGCCGCGGAGAGCAACGCCTCCACCTGGGCGCGAGTGGGACTGCCCGGTGCGGGCGGCCCCTCGCTCAGCATCGAACAGCCCGCGACCAGTACCACGACGGCCAGCGCCATCGGTCCCCACCACGCCCACCCACCCCGCTGCATGTCTCAGGTCTATACCCCGGCACCGACAACCGGCCGGAAAGCCGAGGAACGACCGGTGTGTCCGCGGTGTGTCGGGCTACAACCAGGCTCGCGCCAGCAGGTCGTCGGCTGGCATCTCGGCCGCCTGGGGCGGGAAGCGAGTTGCCGCGATCGACTCCACCCGCGCGCCGTCGTGGCCGATCAGCCACGAGCCGCCGCGCTCCTCGCACTCGGCGATCTTCGCGAACGTCGTGAGCAGGAAGGTGATCGCGTCGCGCGGATCCACGGTGCGCGCGAGCCGCTGCGATTCGCCGGGCCGCGACAGATCCAGCCACACCCCGGACTGTCCGTCCAGACGCATGCCGACGATCTTGGCGGTGTCGACGAAGGTGAATTTGCGCCGCTCCCACGGCGTGGTCGGCGTGAAACTCTGCTCGAGTGCCTGGAGCAGAATCGTCATCTTCACTGCCCTCCTCGTGCGCCATCTGCTGCGGCGCCGATCCGGTGCGCTCCCCGCTACGGGGGCACCGAACCATGGTCCTAGCGCGGATGCGATTGGGTTGTGTCGCCGCAAAAGCACGGCCGATTCCGTTCGTCGCCCGTGACCAGCGGATATCCCAGTATGTTCGATTTCCGGCCCAATTGGTATAGCGGTCGGCGCTCACATTCGTCCCTGCTGCGTCGTCGGATTACCGACACCACAGAGACCGTTGCCGGGCAGCCGGTTGCGGCCGGAATCTCGAACGGGGCCACGATGACTGCGAATGAATCCGAAATCAGGGCACTACTGGAGAGCCGCACCGAGGCGCAGCGGTCGAAGGATATCGACCGGCTCATGTCGTTCTATTCCCCCGACATCGTCTACTACGACGCGGTGGCTCCGCTCCGCTTCACCGGAACCGGCGAGGTGCGCCGCAATTTCGCCCGGTGGTTCGACGGCTATGTCGGCCCCGTCGGCCTGGAAACACACGACCTGACCATCGTGACCAGCGGAGACGTCGCGTGTGCCACTATGTTGCACCTGGACTCGGGAAAGCGCAGGGGCGGAATCGAGTTGCCGATGTGGGTGCGCTTCGGCCCACGCGCGTTGTGGCGTAAGGCACGTGCGAGGCCTGCGTGACGGCTGGGACGTAATGCCCACCGGCCGCGTGCAACCTGTCGGGGGCAGCTGATTGGATGGTCGGATGCTGCACGGGTTGTGGACACCGGGATCCGGGTTGGTGCTGTGGCGCCATCCGGAGGACGGTGCGAACGCCCCCGGGCCGCTGCCGGATCCGCTGGGGGCGATCATCGCCCGCGCCCGGTTCCGGCATCGGGCGCAGGTACTGGTAGCGGGGCCGGACGGGCCGGAATCGACCGAGGTCGAGGCGCATGCGCTGGTGCCGATGGCCGCCGTGCCGGTGCTGCTGCAGGACTTGCCCGCCCACGCCGTCGCAGCCGACCTGCGATTTCTCGCGCACGTGGCGCGCGGGATCGACCGGTGGGTGCGGGCCGGGCGGGCGGTGCCCGAGGTGCGCCGGGACGACGGCGAGTGGTGGGTGTGCTGGCGACTGGTGGGCGGGCAGCGGCAGCGGGCGTGGCTGGCCGAACTGGCCACCGCGATGCCGCCCGCGCTGCGCGTGGCGGGGCGGCCCGCCGCGGTCCTGGAGGACATGCTCGCCGAACTGACCGACCCGATCGCGCGCAGCCGCCTCGACCTCCCCGAACAGAGTCATCCGCTGCTGGCGGCCCTGGCCGCGAACACGCCCCTGGAGCCGGGCTCGCACCGGGTGTCGGCGGCGCTGGAGGAGTGGCGGACCAGCCTCACCGCCGGAGAACCGGAGCTGGTGCTGCGGCTGCTGGAACCAGACGAGGACCCGGAATCCGGCGCGGACGGATTCGACTCGCTCTGGCGGCTGGAGGTGTGCCTGCGGTCGGAAGGCGAAGCGCCGCAACCTGTTCCGATCCACGGCGATCCGGCACAGCTGAAACTGGCGGCGGAGAAGGTGACCGGGGCGGTGCAGGCCTACCCGATGCTGCGAGAACTGCCGCGAGACCCGGGCGGCATCGACTTCCTGCTGCCCACCGCGGTGGTGCAGGACCTGGTCGCGCACGGCGTGCACGCGCTGAGCGCGGCGGGCGTGCGGGTGCTGCTGCCCAGGGCGTGGCGGGTGGTCGCGCCGAGCATGCGACTGAACGTGCAGAGTCCGGCGGCCACCGAGACCGCGGTCGGCCTGAGCGGGCTGGTGTCCTACCACTGGGAGTTGGCGCTCGGCGATACCGTGCTCACCCCGGCCGAGATGGCGCGGCTGGTGCAGGCCAAATCCGATCTGGTGCGGCTGCGTGGCCAGTGGGTGCAGGCCGACCACAAGGTGCTGGCGGCCGCCGCGGCCTATCTGAACGGTCGCACCGAGAATGCGGTGGCTTCGCTGACCGAGGTGCTCGGCCAGATCGCGACCTCCGAGGTCAAGCAGGTGCCGATCGAGGAGGTGAGCGTATCCGGTTGGGCGGCGGAACTTCTCGAATCCACCCGGCGGCCGCAGCCGGTTGATCCACCGGCGGGGCTGAAGGCCGAGTTGCGGCCGTACCAGCTGCGCGGCCTGTCCTGGCTGGCGACGATGAACCGGCACAACTGCGGCGGCATCCTGGCCGACGATATGGGCCTGGGCAAGACCATTCAGATCCTGGCGCTGCTCGTGCACGAAAGAGAAACCGCGGCAAGGGATTCCATGCCGAAGCCCACCCTGCTGGTCTGCCCCATGTCGGTGGTCGGCAACTGGCAGCGCGAGGCCGAGCGCTTCGCCCCCGAGCTGCGGGTGCTGGTGCATCACGGGGCGGGTCGCCGATCCGGTGCGGAATTCGATGCGGCCGTGGCGGATTCGGATGTAGTGATCACCACCTACGCCCTGCTGGCCCGTGACGTCGAGCAGCTGAAGCGCCAGACGTGGGAGCGGGTGGTGCTGGACGAGGCGCAGCACATCAAGAACGCCAATACTCGGCAGGCCCGAGCGGCCCGGCATGTCGCGGCGCGGCAGCGCCTGGCGCTCACCGGAACTCCGGTCGAGAACCGGCTCGAGGAACTGCGGTCGATCCTGGACTTCGCGGCGCCCAACCTGCTCGGCAAGGCCTCGGAGTTCCACGCCCGCTTCGCGGTGCCGATCGAGCGCGAGCACGACGAGAACGCGATCACCCGGTTGCGCACCGTCACGGCCCCGTTCGTGCTGCGCCGGGTCAAGACCGATCCGGCGGTGATCTCGGACCTGCCCGAGAAGATCGAGATGACGGTCCGCGCCAACCTGACCGTGGAGCAGGCGGCGCTGTACCAGGCCGTGGTCGACGATATGGTGGCAAACCTGAAGCAGTCCAAGGATATTCAGCGCAAGGGCGTGGTGCTCGGGGCGCTGACCCGGCTCAAGCAGGTGTGTAACCACCCCGCGCACTACCTGAGCGACGGGTCCGCGCCGCTGCGCCGCGGGCAACACCGCTCCGGCAAGCTGGCGCTGGTCGAGGACGTGCTCGAGGCGGTGCTGGCCGACGACGAGAAGGCGCTGCTGTTCACCCAGTTCCGCGAGTTCGGGGAGCTGATCGAGCCGTATCTGACCGAGCGGTTCGGCACCCCCGTCCCGTTCCTGCACGGCGGTCTCTCGAAGAAGCGGCGCGACGCCATGGTCACCGGGTTCCAGGAGGAGGGTGGGCCGCCGCTGATGCTGCTGTCGCTCAAGGCCGGTGGCACCGGACTGAACCTCACCGCCGCCAATCACGTTGTGCACCTGGACCGCTGGTGGAACCCGGCGGTGGAGAACCAGGCCACCGACCGCGCCTTCCGGATCGGGCAGCGCCGCGACGTCCAGGTGCGCAAGCTGGTATGCGTCGACACCATTGAGGAGCGCATCGACGACATGATCAGCGGCAAACAGGAATTGGCGAATCTGACCGTCGGCACCGGCGAGAACTGGATCACCGAGCTGAGCGACGACGAGATCCAGCGGATGTTCGCGCTCGGGTCCGAGGCGGTGGGCGAATGAGCCCGTTCACCGATTACAGCCAGTTCGGCGAGCGGCGACCGGTGCGCGGCGGCGTCGAACCCCGCAGTCGCCGTGGGTCGTTCGCGCGCACGTGGTGGGGCCGGTCGTTCATCGAGGCGGTGGAGCAGGTCGCCGACGCCGGTCGGCTGGCCCGCGGGCGCTCGTACGCGCGTTCCGGCCAGGTGGTCAACTACGCGATCGAACCCGGCACGGTGACGGCCGAGGTACAGGGCAGCCAGCCGCGCCCCTTCACGTCGGTGCTGACGCTGCGGAAGCTTCGCGACGAGCGCCTCGATGAGTTGGTCGACCTGGTTCGCGACACCCCGGGTATGCTCGCTCAATTGGCCTCCGGCGCCCTGTCGCGGGACCTGGGCCCGCTGCTGCTGCCCACCACCGCCTCGGAACTGGACTTCGGCTGCAGCTGCCCCGATTCCGGCTGGCCGTGCAAACACGTCGCCGCGGTCTGTTACATCATCGCCGACCGGCTCGACTCCGAGCCCTCGATCATGCTCACCTTGCGCGGGCTCGATCTGGACACCTTGATCAGCGGCGTGCAGAACGACAGCGGCACAACGGTTTCCGACGATCTGTACGGCGAGAATATCGTGCTGCCGAGACTGCCCGAGCCCGAATTCCGGCCCGCCGTGGACGATCTGGACCCGATGCCGCTGCGGCGGGCGTTGCGCATGACTTCCGAGGACGAGCCGATCGCCGAGGCCGGGCTGCGGGAGTTGCGGGCCGTCTACCGCGCGTTCGACCAGTAGTCCGCCGACCGTGGCCCGCCGAGCAGCACCGCCGCGAAGCACAGCGTGCCGATAGCCGAGAAGGCGATCACGGGTTCGGGGAAGTAGAGCACGGCGATCCAGCACGTGCACGCGGCCGTCGCGGTGCAGGCCCAGTTGAACAGCGACCAGCGGGCGATCAGGTGCGGGGCATTGCGCGCGGCGACGAGGGTCAGAATCGCGAACATCGCGCCCAGCATGCCCATGCCGACGCTGTAGCCGGTATTCAGGTCGAAAACCGTTATCTGCCTGCCATTTTCGAACATCGGGGTAGGTGTTCGCGCCGACAGGTCGTTGATGAGCTCCTCGTCGGGCCCGTCCTCGCCACCGAAGACATGAATGAACAGCAGGTGCGCCAGCCCGATGGCGCCGATCAGCGCGGCGCCGGTGGTGTGGGCGACCACCGGCCAGCGCGGGACTGTGATCGATGCAGAAGACGTCGCAGTGGTCATCGCTGCCTCCGGAAGAGCGAGGGGAGCGCTGATGCTCCGGAACATAATAAAAGTTATGTTATAGGCTGGTGGATGTGGCGGGCAAGACCTCATGGCTGGAATCGGGCCTGGCGATCCTCGGGACGGCCGGACCGACGGCCCTGACCCTCGATCGGCTGGTGGCGGCCACCGGCCTGAGCACCGGCTCCTTCTATCACCATTTCCACGGCATGCAGGGCTACAAGACCGCGCTGCTCGACTACTTCGAGACGGTGCACACCACGCACTACATCCGGGCGGCGGACGCGGCGGGGCTCGACCCGCGAGCCCGGCTCGAGCGCCTGGTAGATCTGGTGCTCGACAGCGACGAGCCCGCCAATATCGAACTGGCGGTCAGCGCGTGGGCCCTGAATGAGCCGCTGGCCGCGGCGGCCAAGGAGCGGGTCGACAAGGCGCGCCTCGATTTCCTGCGCACGCTGCTGATCGAGGGCGGTCGCGCCGACGCCGACGCGCGGGCGACAGCGCGCATCCTGTATCTGCTCGTACTCGGCTCGGCGAGCATGCGCCCGACGGTGCCGCCGGAGGAATTGCGGGACCTGTGCCGGAGGGTGCTGGAATGACGCGGACGCTGGATGATCTCGGCGCCGAGGTGTCGATGAAATACCCGGTGCGCCGGGTGGTCTCGCTGGTGCCTTCGCTGACCGAGGCGATCGCCGCGACCTGCCCCGAGAAGCTGGTGGCCGCGACCGAGTGGTGTACGCATCCACCGAACCTGGATGTGCGGCGCGTGCGGGGGACGAAGAATCCCGATGTGCGGCGAATCGCCGAGCTGGCGCCGGATCTGGTGGTGTGCAATCAGGAGGAGAACCGGCGCATCGATGTCGACCGGCTACGTGGTGCGGGGATTCCGGTGTGGGTCACCAGGATTCGGACCGTGGACGAGGCATTCGAATCCATGTCGCGTCTGTTCGATATCGCGCTCGATACCGGCAGGCCGGAATGGCTGACCGCTGCCGAGGACGCCTGGGCCGAGCCTGTGCCGGGGCGGGCGCGCAATGCCGTGATTCCGGTGTGGCGCAATCCGTGGATGGTGGTCGGCCGCGATACGTTCACCGGCGATGTCGCGCGTCGGCTCGGGCTGCGCTTGGTCCACTCCGACCGCGCCGAGCGCTATCCCAAGGTCTCCGAACAGGAGTTGCGCGACGGCATCGACGTGGCGGTGCTACCGGACGAGCCGTACGTCTTCACCGAAACAGAGGGGCCCGAGGCATTCCCGGGCGTCGCGGTGGCGCTGGTGTCGGGCCGCAGTCTCACCTGGTACGGCCCGTCGCTGGTCACCGCGCGCGCCGAACTGTCCGATCAGCTGGCACGTTCCTTCCTGGCCTGAACCGGCACCCGTTCGAAGGAATAGTCGCCGAGATCGAAATGTCCGGCGCGCCAGGCGGCCTCGGCGGTGCTCATGGGTTTGAGTTAGCTGAACGATGGAATATCCACCGCGATACCGGGATAGGTGTTTCAGTGCCAGGTCCCGCCGACGCGGTCGGCCTCGTCGACGATCAGGAAATCCTCGAAACCGTTCTCCCGCAGCCTGATCGCCGCGCCGAGGCCGGAGAAACCGGCGCCGACGATGATCACCTCGTGATGCGTGTCGCTCAGCGGCGCCAGTCGCGCGATCGGCCAGGTCACCAGCTTGCAAGCACACTCATGGGCATCGGCTTGATCTGATACCCGGTGCGGTGCTGGTCCCGTCACCTTGGGCGGCTTGATTCGGTACCGGTGCGGTGCTGGTTCCGTACCTCGGTGGCCTGATCTGATACTCGGTGCGGTACTGATCTCGTATTTCCGGGGGCGGCACTCCCCATTTCTTGTTTCCCGGCGTGCTTTTGGCCGGGATCCACCGCGCACCGGGATATTCCGGCCGAAAGCGTGCCGGAAATGTTGGGGGACTACCTGGATTCGGCCAGGGTGTGGAATGTGGTCTTGGTGAAATCGTCCAGGGGATAGAACAATTCGATGGCGAGTTCGGACAGGGTGACATCGGCCGGGGCGCCGAAGGTGGCCATGGTGCTGAACATGGACAGCTCGCCCATCGGGGTGCGGATGCGCAGCGAGACCTGGAACGGACTCGGCTGGGGCACTTCACCGTCGGTGTCGTCCGGAGGTTCGGGGTAGCCGTTCACCTCGTCGTACAGCTGCCGCAGTTTCGGGTCGCCGGTTGTGTGAACCTGACGAATCAACCGCTCCAGGAACAGCTTTCGTACCTGCCGCGTATTCACCAGGTTGGGCAGCAGCCCTTCGGGATGCAGCACCAGCCGATAGACATTCGCCTCCGGCCGCAGCAGATGCCCCGGAATGCCGTGCGTCAGCACGCCCATGGCGCGGTTGCCGGTGACCAGATTCCAGTATCGGTCCACCACCACCGCCGGATACGGTTCGTGCGCGGCGAGCATGGTGTCCAGCGCCGCCCGCACCGAACTCAGCTGCGCGTCATCCAGACTGCTCTCCCGGTACTCGGGCGCGTACCCACCGGCCAGCAGCAGCATATTGCGTTCGCGCAGTGGCACATCCAGCGTTTCCGACAGCCGCAGCACCATCTCGCGACTGGGCCGCGAGCGCCCCGTCTCGACATACGACACGTGTCGGGCCGAGGTCCCCGCAGCCAACGCCAGATCGAGCTGACTCAGCCGCCGACGCTGCCGCCACTCCCGCAGCTGAGCGCCCACCTGGGCAGTCGGCAAGGTCACGGTCATTCGCGCAGCCTATCCGTCCGCCGTCGCGATGATGTGGGAGGTTCGCAGCATTTCCGGAACGTGGTCGCCATGACGTCGGAGGTTATTGAGGATCGGCCTTGGGCGCGGCAGCCTCGGTATCGCGACCTATCGGGTCGCCCGGCTGACAGGAGAGGGATATGACCACAGCTACCGCGACCATCGCCCGCGTCGACCTGCGCAGCGTGCTGCGGATCGATGGCTGGAGCACGGGCCTGTTCGGCGTCGTCATGCTCGCCGCGGCGCCGGTGCTGCGCGATCCGCTGGGACTGCCGACGGCCTGGTCGATCCCGTTCGGAGTGGCGATGCTCGGCGGGGCGGCGGCGTTGCTGCTGATCGCGGGCTATGCGGAGATTCCGCGGCGGCTCGCGGCGACGGTCGCGATGGCGAACGCGGCATCGGCCGTGGCGATGACCGTGCTCGCCTTCATCGACGTGATCCCGCTGACCGGGTGGGGTGTCGCATTCATGCTCGTCGGTGCGGCCGTCGTCGCCGTCTTCGCGGAGCTGGAGTTCTTCGGCCTGCGACGGGCCTGAAGTGAGGCATACCCCCCGCATTCGCTCCGGCCATGCGCGGGGCTGATCGGCTACGCCGACTGCGCTCATCAGGCGAGCGGTTCGGCGTCGATCCCGTACACCCGCTGGGCATTGTCGCGGAAGACCTGCCGCAGCGCCGCGGCACTGCCGTCGCGGTCCGCGAGCACGTCGGCGATCGCCCGCGCACTGTGGGAGATGCTCGTAATCGGTTTGTCCACAGGGAAATTCGATCCCCAGATCAACCGTTGCGCCCCGAACACGTCGAAGGCGTGGTGCAGCAGCGGCCCGGTGCGATCCAGCAGCGTCGGCACCGGAGTCGGGGTGCCGCGCACCGGGACCGGATGTCCGAGGACCGGCATGGCCAGCCCGGTGACCTTCGCGACCACATTGGGATGCGTTGCGAGCGTGGCGATATCGTCACGCCACTGCACGAACAGCTCCCGACGGCGGCCCGGCTGGGTTCCGGTGTGCTTGCCGACCGGTCCGAAGATCCCGGCGGGGGTTCCGAGATGGTTCAGCACGATGGTGACCTCGGGATAGCGCTGCGCCAGCGCGGTGACCTGCGGCAACTGCTGCGAATATACCCACGCCTCGAACGACAGCCCGCGCTCGGCGAGCACCGCGAAACCGTCCAGGAACGCCTTCGTGGTCAGCGCGTCGGGGATGGGGCAGAACGAGCGCACGCTCGGGTCCGGGTGGTGCGCCACCATCGTCCGGATGCCCCGGAACAGCGGCGACGCCGACTGATGCGCGTCGACCAGTTCGGCGAAACCGGGCGCCGCGGGGTCGCCGCTGCCGACGATCGCGCCCAGCGCGGGCGTGTCGACGCCGAACGGCAGGCTCGCCACCCACCGGGTCTCGTCGGCCTTGGCCTCCGGCGCCTTGCCCGTCCACTCGACCTCCACGTGCACCAGCGCCTCGACCGGAACCTCGCCGAGGTCGTCCCGGTAGTCGGCGGGCAGGTAGGGCCGGATGTAGATCTCGGGATCACCGACGAACTCCCGGTCGCGCCTCGGCGCCAGCCGCGCCGCGAGATCGATCGGCACCGGGAGGTAGCGGAACAACTTGGCGAGCAGACTGAAGTCTCGCGGCGTAGTCAGCGGGTCCCACTGATGGACGTGCGCATCCACGACGCTGATCCCCGCGAGGTCCATGACCGTCCTTTCGCCTCGGCTGCCCGTGCGACCAGGCGATTGTCACATGCGTCGTACCTCGGTCGCGGGAGATCGGGATTTCACACGTTGCGGCGGTACTGGCCGCCGACGGTGAAGAAGGCGTCGGTGATCTGCTGCAGCGTGCAGACGCGGGCGGCGTCCATCAGCACCTCGAAGACGTTGTCGTCGCCGCGGGCGGCCGCCTCCAGCCGGGTGAGGGCGGCGTGCGCCGCATCGCGGTGACGGTCCTGGAAGTCGCGGGTGCGCTCCAACTGCGACCGCTTCTCCTGTGCGGTGCCGCGCGCCAGCTCCAGCACCCGGTTCTCCTCCTCGTGCGGATTGCGGAAGGTGTTGACGCCGATGAGCGGCAGACTGCCGTCGTGTTTGCGCTGCTCGTACAGCATCGACTCGTCCTGGATTCGCCCGCGCTGATAGCCGGTCTCCATGGCGCCGAGCACGCCGCCGCGCTCGCTGATCCGCTCGAACTCGCTCAGCACCGCCTCCTCCACGAGGTCGGTGAGTTCGTCGATGATGAAGCTGCCCTGCAGCGGATTCTCGTTCATCGCCAGCCCCCACTCCTTGTTGATGATCAGCTGGATGGCGAGGGCGCGGCGCACCGAATCCTCGGTGGGAGTGGTGACTGCCTCGTCGTAGGCGTTGGTGTGCAGGCTGTTGCAGTTGTCGTAGAGCGCGATCAGCGCCTGCAGCGTGGTGCGAATGTCGTTGAAGCTCATCTCCTGTGCGTGCAGCGACCGCCCGGAGGTCTGGATGTGGTACTTCAGCTTCTGTGACCGCTCGCTCGCCCCGTACTTGTCGCGCATGGCGACCGCCCAGATGCGGCGGGCCACCCGGCCGATCACCGAGTACTCCGGATCCATGCCGTTGGAGAAGAAGAACGAGAGGTTGGGCGCGAATTCGTCGATGTGCATGCCGCGCGCCGAATACGCCTCCACGTAGGTGAATCCGTTGGCGAGGGTGAAGGCCAGCTGGCTGATCGGGTTGGCCCCGGCCTCGGCGATGTGGTAGCCGGAGATCGATACGGAATAGAAGTTGCGAACACCGTTGCGCACGAACCATTCCTGGATATCCGACATCATGCGCAGGCTGAACTCGGTGGAGAAGATGCAGGTGTTCTGACCCTGGTCCTCCTTGAGGATGTCGGCCTGTACCGTGCCGCGCACGGTGGACAGCGTCCGCGCACGGATCTCGGTGGCCTCCGCATCGGTGGGCGCGCGGCCCTCGGTCTCCGAGAACCGTTGCAGCGCTTGGTCGATCGCGGCGTTGAAGAAGAAGGCGAGAATCGTCGGCGCGGGTCCGTTGATGGTCATGGACACCGAGGTGGTGGGCGCGGCGAGATCGAAGCTGTCGTAGAGGGCCTTCATATCGTCGAGCGTGGCGATGGAGACGCCGGAGGTGCCGACCTTGCCGTAGATATCGGGACGCTCGGCCGGGTCGTGACCGTAAAGGGTCACCGAATCGAACGCGGTGGACAGTCTTTTCGCCTCCGCGTGCTCGGACAGCACCTTGAACCTTCGGTTCGTGCGGAACGGGTCACCTTCCCCGGCGAACATGCGCGCCGGGTCCTCGTTGTCGCGCTTGAACGCGAATACTCCTGCGGTGAAAGGGAATCGGCCGGGAAGGTTCTCCGAGCGCAGAAATCGCAGCAACTCGCCGTGATCGGTGAAACGGGGGAGTGCGACGCGCGGAATCGAGCTGCCCGACAGCGAGGTCCGCCGCAGGCTGGTACGAATTTCCCGATCCCGCACCTTCACGACCTGCTCATCACCCCGATACGACTCCGCCACCCCCGGCCACTCCTCCAGCAGCGCGGCACTTTCGGCGGACAGGTCAGCACGAGCCAGCTCCAGCAACTCGGTGACAGCGGCCCTCACTTCCGCATGCGCCCCTCCAGTCTTCCCGGCCGCCTCCACGGGCACTCCCGCGCTTCCGGCCGCCTCCACGAGTGGTCCTCCCGCATTTCCGGCGGGCGGTCCCTCCCCATTTCCGGTGGTCGTTCCCTCCCTATGTCCGGTGGTCGTTCCCTCCCTATGTCCGGCAGGCGCTCCCTTCCTGTTTCCGGCATGCTTTTGGCCGGAATCCACCCCCGCGAGTTCGTCCACCACCTGCTGGAAGCGTTGGACACGTTGAGCGGCAAGGACTTGCCCGGAGGTCTCGGCGTGGTAGTCCCGGACCGTCTCCGCGATCTCCGCCAGATACCGCACCCTGGCGGGCGGGATGATCTGCGCGAATCTCGTCGAGACCTTGGTATCAACCTTGGGCAGGGCGCCGGGCTCCAGCGTCAACCCCTTCCGCGCCAGCAATCCGGCCAACTGCTGGTAGAGCGCGGTGACACCGTCGTCGTTGAATGTGGCTGCGCTGGTACCGAAGACGGGCATCTCGTCGGGCGAGGCGCCGAAGGCCTCGCGGTTGCGGACCAACTGCCGCGACACGTCCCGCAGCGCGTCTGCCGCCCCGCGACGCTCGAACTTGTTGATGGCCACCACATCCGCGTAATCGAGCATGTCGATCTTCTCGAGCTGCGAGGCCGCGCCGAACTCCGGCGTCATCACGTACAGCGACACGTCGACATGGTCGATGATGGCCGCGTCGCCCTGGCCGATGCCGGGCGTCTCCAGGATCACCAGGTCGTAGCCGGAAGCCTTGCACGCCAGGATCATCGCGTCGATATTGGTCGGCAGCTCCCGGCCGCCGCGGGTCGCCAGCGAGCGGAAGTAGACGTGGTCGCCGTCCAGGGCGTTCATCCGGATCCGGTCACCCAGCAGCGCGCCACCTCCGCGCCGCCGCGTCGGATCAACCGCCAAGATGGCCACCCGCAGCTTGTCCTGTTGATCCGAGCGCAGTCGGCGCACGAGTTCGTCGGTGAGCGAGGACTTTCCGGATCCGCCGGTGCCGGTGATGCCCAGCACGGGCACCGTCCGGTCCGCCGCGGCGGCGGTGATCGCGTCCAGATAGGCGGCGGGCAGCGCGTCCTGCTGCAGGCAGGTCAGCGTGCGCGCCAAGGCTTTTCGCTCGCCGGACAGCACCGCCTCGATCGGCGCCGGGGCCCGCGACAGGTCCACATCACAGTCGCGGACCAACTCGTTGATCATGCCCGGCAGCCCCAGCCGCTGCCCGTCCTCGGGGGAGAAGATGCGCACCCCGGCGTCGGCGAGCCGGGCGATCTCGTCGGCGACGATCACCCCGCCGCCGCCCCCGAAGATCCGCACATGCTCGGCCCCTGCCTCGCGCAGCGCCGCCGCCAGATATTCGAAGTATTCGACATGCCCGCCCTGATACGAGCTGACCGCCACCCCCTGGGCATCCTCGGTGAGCACCGCGTCCACCACCTCGTGCACGGCCCGGTTGTGCCCTAGGTGAATCACCTCCGCACCCTGCGACTGCAGGATCCGCCGCATGATGTTGATCGCCGCGTCGTGCCCGTCGAACAGCGCCGCCGAGGTTACGAAGCGCACGGGGTGAACAGGCGTGTGCAGGTCGGTGCGATCGGCCATGGTGTCCTCCGGCAAGTCCATTTGGGCGCCCGATACTAGGACGTCAAACTAAGTCTAGGGTGAGGACAGTCACACCGCCAGGGAGTCGGTGCTCTGGCGACGTTCGCTGGCCGGAAGTTTGAGCACGCATTCCGGTTCAGTCTGACCGCACCCGCGACTTCCGCCCGGCCTCGAGCCACATAACCTGCTGCTTCCACTATCTGGTTCGCGGGCCCTTCTCGCGCTCCCTGCCGGGTTCTTCTCGACCGGCGCGCGTCCGAGCTGCCTCTATCTCGTCGCGGGTCGGTGGTTCGACGCCTGGCGTCGGCCTCGGGATGGCCCGGCAACTGCTGTCGCTGGACCATTACGGCACCGCGGTGCAGACCGACGGTGAACGGGAACGTGCCGTTGACGCGCTGGAGCTGATCAGGCTGGCTCAGGACAGGTTCGGGCCCCGTGCCACCCCCACTGTGCGGGCGATGCTGCATACGCGAGAAGCGTGGGCGTACGGCAAGCTCGGGCGGCCGTCGGCATTCCGCCGAGCCTGCGACAAGGCTTTCGATGCATTCGCCGATACAGACCCGAACGCAGATCCCTACTGGATCAACTACTTCGATGCCGCGGAATTGTCCGGGACGATCGGCGGTCGACTGCTCGACATCGCCCGCCGGGATCCCTCGTTTGCTGGCCAGGCAGCCGAATCGATCGGTCGTGCGATCGCCCTGCGTAGACCGAATCGCTTGCGTAGCTCGGCGCTCGACCAGCTCGGCATCGTTGAAGCCCGCATGATCGAAGGCGAGTACGAGGAGGCCCGCCGTCTCGGGCTGGACGCGCTCGATACGGTCGAGCGAACCGGATCCGACAGAGGGCGCAAGAAGCTGGTGAAGGTGTACAACCGCACCGAGCAGTTGGTGAGGGTCGGTGCGGTTGCCGAGCTGCGCGACCGTATTCGGCCGATGGTCGTAGCGACGTAGAGGAGTTTGACAGTGCGCATCGGTGTCACCGGGCACATGAAACATCACCACTGACACAGTGCCGCTCATCTACGGTGAGATTGTCCGTCAACTGGCGGAGGCTGGCGATCCCGCTGATTTGGTTGGCGTGAGTTGCATTGCCCGGGGCGCGGATTCGGTGTTCGCTCGGGCGGTTCTCGATGTCGGAGGACGGCTGGAGGTTGTGCTGCCCTCTCGGAACTACCGCGAACGCAAGGTCAAGCCGGACCACGCCGAACAGTTCAACGAGTTGCTGCGGCGCGCCGACACTGTGCGCGTGATGGACTTCGACGACGCCGGAGCGGACGCCTACGAGGCGGCGAACGAAGCGGTCCTAGGGTCATGTGACCAGCTGATCGCAGTGTGGGACGGCAAGGCCGGAGAACGAAGCGGCACAGGCAGCGTCGTCGCGCTGGCGAGCGACAGAGGACTACCGGTCGAGATCATTTGGCCGGTCGGTGCGGTTCGGGGCTGAGGGTCGCACACCGCTCGGGGTTCACCCTCGCCCGCAGCCGTTCTGCTGACCAGGCTTCTGACATCCCGATAAAGGGGATTCCTCTTCGATCAGCGTGGGGCGGGTACGTCGATGGTCAGTTCGGAGGGGTTGGGGTTCGTGCTGACCTGGACGGTGACTCGGCCTGAGCCGTCGAGGGTGAAGAAGGCGGCGTGCCAGCCGTAGTGGCCGTCGTATTCGGTGCTGCGGGTCTCGGTCTTGCTCGCGCCCGTGTCCAGGTTTCGCATCGTCACGGTGGTGGAGATTTCGCAATTCCCGCCCGGAGCCGCGGACATCGAGCCGGGACCGGGGTCCGGGGTGAAGTTCACCGTGACGCGGGCCGAGCTGTCGATGAAGTTCGCGAACTCTCCCGCCTGCTGGCCCTGGCTGGCCGAGACCTCGGCGCCGACCTTGCCCGAGCATCCCGCCTCATTGACCTGGGCGGTTTCGAAATGCAGCGGGTCCGCCGCGGCCGGACCGGCCGGAATCACCAACGCCAGCATCGGCAGGATCGGTGCTGCGACGATCTTCAGTGCGGTTCGCTTCATGGCTCCCGTTCCTCCTCGCGCTCACCACGAGTATCAGGAAACTACCTGGCAAATGATCTTTCATGCTAGCCGCACGGATGCGCTGCCGGGTCGCCGTTCGCCGGATATCCAGCCCTGCGGCAGTGGTGGGATGAATCACATCCGGCGTGGCTGCCTACCAATACTTGGACGCCCAACTATAGGATGACCTCGTATCAACGTCCCGGTTCGGCGGCGTGCGGCGGCAGGTCATCGACGGCATCGAGAACAGGACTGGCATGGTTCGGGAACTCACCCACTTCATCGGCGGGCGGCACGTGTCGGGCGCCTCCGGCAACTTCGGCGACGTCTATGACCCGAGCGCCGGGCAGGTGCAGGCGCGGGTGCCGCTGGCGAGCGCCGCCGAGGTCGAGGCGGTCGTCGCGAATGCGGCCGAGGCGCAGCGGGAATGGGCGGCGTTCAACCCGCAGCGCCGGGCACGGGTCCTGATGAAGTTCCTGACCCTGGTCCAGGACGAAATGGATTCCCTTGCGGCGCTGCTGTCCTCGGAGCACGGCAAGACCGTCGCCGACGCCAAGGGCGATATTCAGCGCGGTCTCGAGGTCGTCGAATTCGCCACCGGCATACCGCATCTGCTCAAGGGCGAGTACACAGAAAGCGCGGGCACGGGCATCGACGTGTACTCGATGCGGCAGCCGCTCGGCGTGGTCGCGGGGATCACCCCGTTCAACTTCCCGGCCATGATCCCGCTGTGGAAGGCCGGTCCGGCGCTGGCGTGCGGAAACGCGTTCGTGCTCAAGCCTTCCGAGCGCGACCCCTCGGTGCCGCTGCGGCTGGCGGAACTGTTCCTGGAGGCCGGTCTGCCCGCGGGCGTGTTCAATGTGGTCAACGGCGACAAGGTGGCCGTGGACGCGCTGCTGACCGATCCGCGGATCAAGGCCGTCGGCTTCGTCGGCTCGACGCCGATCGCGCAGTACATATACGAGACCGCGACCGCGCACGGCAAACGCGCCCAGTGCTTCGGCGGCGCCAAGAACCACGCGATCGTCATGCCCGATGCCGATCTCGACGACGTGGCCGACCAGCTGATCGGCGCCGGATACGGTTCGGCCGGTGAGCGCTGCATGGCCATCTCGGTTGCCGTCCCGGTCGGTGAGGAGACCGCGGATCGACTGCGGGCCAAGCTGGTCGAGCGCGTGAACAAGCTCAATGTCGGTCGTTCCGACGACCCGGGCGCCGATTTCGGCCCGCTGGTCGGGCGCGACGGTGTGGACCGGGTGAACAGCTACGTCCAGGTCGGCGTCGATGAGGGCGCGGAACTGGTGATCGACGGCCGGGGCGTCACCGTCGAGGGTGCGGAGGACGGATTCTTCGCCGGGGCAACGCTGTTCGACAACGTCACCGCGGATATGCGGATCTATCGCGAGGAGATCTTCGGGCCGGTGCTGTCCATCGTGCGCGCGAAGGACTACGAGGAGGCGCTGCGCCTGCCGAACGAGCACGAATTCGGTAATGGCGTAGCGATTTTCACACGGGACGGCGATACCGCCCGCGACTTCGCGGCGCGCGTCGAGGTAGGCATGGTCGGCATCAATGTGCCGATTCCGGTGCCGATCGCGTACCACACGTTCGGCGGCTGGAAGCGTTCCGGCTTCGGCGATCTCAACCAGCACGGTCCGGACTCCATCCGCTTCTACACCAAGACCAAGACGGTGACGCAGCGCTGGCCCAAAGGGCTCGGGAAATCCAACGCTTTCGTCATCCCGACGATGGACTGACCGTGTTTGCACTCGACGATGACGAGAAGGCGATCACGGAGACCGCCCGCGGTTTCGCCGACGAACTGCTCGCCCCCAACGCGCTGGAATGGGATGAGCACAAGCACTTTCCGGTCGATGTGGTCCGCAAGGCCGGATCGCTGGGCATGGGCGGCATCTACGTCGGGGATGACGTGGGCGGGTCCGGACTGCGCCGGTTGGATGCGGTGCGCATCTTCGAACAGCTGGCCACCGGATGTCCGGCCATCGCCGCGTACATCTCCATCCACAACATGGTGGCGTGGATGATCGACAGCTACGGCACCGAGGCCCAGCGTCATCGGTGGCTGCCGGGGTTGACGTCGATGGATCTGCTCGGCAGCTACGCCCTGACCGAACCGGGTGTCGGCTCCGACGCGGCGGCCTTGAGCACCAAGGCCGTTCGCGACGGCGACGACTACTTGCTCACGGGCGTCAAGCAATTCATCTCCGGCGCGGGCAGCACCGACGTCTATGTGGTGATGGCGCGCAGCGGCGCCGACAGGGCGCGGGGGATCTCCGCCTTCATCGTCCCGGCGGACGCTCCGGGAATCTCCTTCGGCGCCAACGAGAAGAAGATGGGCTGGAACGCCCAGCCCACGCGGCAGGTGATCCTCGATGACGTCCGGGTGCCCGCGGCGAACCTGCTCGGCGCCGAGGGCAACGGCTTCCGCATCGCCATGAACGGGCTCAACGGCGGTCGGCTCAATATCGCGGCCTGTTCGCTGGGCGGCGCGCAGTCCGCGCTGGACAAGTCGGTGGCATATCTGGCGCAGCGCAGGGCCTTCGGCGCGCGGCTGCTGGACAATCCGGCCCTGCAGTTCGACCTGGCGGATATGCGGACATCGGTGGAGGCCGCCCGGACGCTGCTGTGGCGGGCCGCGGCAGCGCTGGACGCCGATGCCGAGGACAAGGTGGAGCTGTGCGCGATGGCCAAGCGCTTCACCACCGACGCCGGATTCGAGGTCGCCAACAAGGCGCTGCAATTGCACGGCGGCTACGGCTATCTGGCCGAATACGGCCTGGAGAAGATCGTCCGGGATCTGCGGGTGCACCAGATCCTCGAGGGGACCAACGAAATCATGCGGGTGGTTGTGGCCCGCTCAGTGGTAGGAGCAGCATGAGCGACGAGGTTTTGATCGACAAGCGCGATGGGCTCGGCCTGATCACGCTGAACCGGCCCAAGGCGATCAATGCGCTGAATCATCCGATGGCGCTGGCGATCCTGACCGCCCTGCGAGAATGGGCCGACGACGACGAGGTGCGCGCGGTGGTCGTGACCGGCGCGGGCGAGCGCGGCCTGTGCGCGGGCGGCGACATCGTCGCCATCTACAACGATGCGAAAGACAATGCGGCGCAGGAGGAGTCGGGCTCACATCGCGCGGCGGACTCCGCCACCGGGCGGTTCTGGCGTGACGAGTACATTCTCAACGCCTACATCAGCCGCTACCCGAAGCCTTACGTGGTGGTGATGGACGGCATCGTGATGGGCGGGGGCGTCGGGCTGTCCGGGCACGGCAGTCACCGCATCGTCACCGAGCGGTCCAAGGTCGGCATGCCGGAGACCGGCATCGGCTTCATCCCGGATGTCGGTGGCACCTACCTGCTTTCGCGCACGCCGGGCGAGATAGGCGCGCATGTCGCGCTCACCACCGCGCGCATGAGCGCGGGCGATGCCATCGCCGCCGGATTCGCCGACTACTTCGTGCCCTCCGATCAGATTCCGGCCTTGCTGGAGGCGCTGCGCACCGCGGAACCGGATGTCGCGATCGCCAAGTTCGCTCAACAGGCCCCGGCCTCCGAGCTTGTCGCACAACAGGAGTGGATCGACGCCTGCTACAGCGCCGATACCGTCGAGGAGATCGTCGCACGGCTGCGGGCGCGCCCGGAGCCCGAGGCGAATAAGGCGGCCGCGGAGGTGCTGTCGAAATCTCCCGTGGCGCTGAAGGTTACGTTGCGCTCGCTGCGCAACGCCGGAGCCGTCGCGAATCTAGAGGAGGCGCTGAACGAGGAGTACCGGGTCTCGGTGGCCTCGCTGTCCAGCCACGACTTGGTGGAGGGCATTCGCGCGCAGGTGGTGGACAAGGACCGCAACCCGCAATGGCAACCCGCCGCCCTCGCCGACGTATCGGCCGGACAGGTCGATGCCTACTTCGCCGAGCTGGGTGACGACGAACTGAACCTCGTTGCCCCGGAAGGAAACCGATGAGCATCAAGGTCGCATTCCTCGGCCTCGGCCACATGGGCGGGCCGATGGCCGCGAACCTGGTGAAGGCCGGGTACGAGGTCCTGGCCTTCGATCCGGTCCCCGCCGCGCAGGAGCAGGCTCGCGCCGACGGCGCCACCGTCGTCGACACCGGTGTCGCGGCCGCCACCGAGGCCGAGATCGTCATCACCATGCTGCCCAACGGCCGCATCGTGCTCGACGCCTATCCGGACCTGCTGGCCGCCGCCAAGCCCGGCACGCTGTTCGTCGACTGCTCCACCATCGACGTCGGCGATGCCAAGCGGGCCGCGGAACTGGCTGTGGCAGCGGGACATCGGGCCCTGGATGCCCCGGTCTCCGGCGGCGTCGCGGGCGCGGCGGCGGGCACGCTCACCTTCATGGTCGGCGGGGAGGTCGAGGACTTCGCCGCGGCCCTGCCGCTGCTCGAGGTGATGGGCGGCAAGGTCGTGCACTGCGGCGGTGCGGGCGTCGGCCAGGCCGCCAAGGTCTGCAACAACATGATGCTGGGCATCTCCATGATCGGCCTGTCCGAGGCCATCGTGCTCGGCGAGAAGCTGGGCCTGACCCACGAGAAGTTCTTCGATGTCGTCTCGACGGCCTCGGGGCAGTGCTGGGCACTGACCTCCTACTGCCCGGTCCCCGGGCCCGTGTCGACCAGCCCGGCCAACAACGACTACCGGCCCGGATTCGCCACCGCGCTGATGACCAAGGATCTGGGCCTGGCCGCGAATGCGTTGCGCGACAACGGCGTCGACGGGCGGATCGGCATGCTGGCCGCCGAGCTGTACAGCCGGTTCAACCAGGCCGAGGCGGACAAGGACTTCTCCGCTATCGTGACCGATATTCGCAAGCGATCCGGAGAGGAAACCCTGTGACCGACTTCGAGACCATTTTGCTGGAGCGCAAGGGCCGCGTGGCACTCCTCACGCTGAACCGGCCCAAGGCCCTCAACGCGCTGAACTCACAGGTGCTCACCGATATCACCGCCGCCCTCGACGAGCTCGAGGCCGACGAGAACATCGGCGCCGTCGTGCTCACCGGGTCGGAGAAGGCGTTCGCGGCCGGGGCCGACATCAAGGAAATGCAGAGCAAGTCCTACATGGACATGTTCCTGGCCGACCACTTCGCCGGGTGGGATCGCCTCACCGCCTTCCGTAAGCCGATCATCGCCGCGGTCTCCGGTTATGCTCTCGGCGGCGGCTGCGAGCTGGCGATGATGTGCGACATCCTGATCGCCGCGGATACCGCCAAATTCGGTCAACCCGAGATCAAGCTGGGTGTCATTCCGGGAATGGGCGGTTCGCAGCGGCTCACCCGCGCCGTCGGCAAAGCCAAGGCGATGGACCTGATTCTGACCGGCCGCAGTATGGATGCCGAGGAGGCCGAGCGCGCGGGCCTGGTAGCCCGGATCGTCCCCGCCGCCGACCTGGTCTCGACCGCCCTCGAGGTGGCCGAAACCATCGCATCCATGTCGCTGCCCTCGGTGATGATCGCCAAGGAGGCGGTCAACCGCTCCTACGAATCCACTCTCACCGAGGGACTCCGCTTCGAACGCCGAGTCTTCCACTCCCTCTTCGCCACCGACGACCAAACCGAGGGCATGAACGCCTTCATAGAAAAGCGCGCCGCCAACTTCACCAATCACTGATTCCGGCCAAAAGCACGCCGGAAAGTAATAAGGGGCGCGGGGCGTGCTGGAAATATCGCGGGCGCGGGCGTGCTGGAAATATTGGGGTGCGTGGGGCGTGCTGGCAATGTTGGGCGGCGCGGGGCGTGCTGGAAAATAGTGGGAGGCGTGGGGGCGCCGGAAGTCGGAGGGCGTGAGATTACCTGGGCTGGGCCGGTTTTGCGGGGGTGACCGCTACTTCTACCGGGGACGGGGCGACGCCGTGGGTGGTGGGCTGTGGGGTTTGGCGGTCGGCGGCGAGCAGGCCTGCGACGGTTGCGCCGAGTGTCGCCGTGACCGCCAGGGCCGCGACGACCTTGCGGCGGGAGACCGGGATCGAGCCGTCCGGGCGCAGTGTCCGGGCGGTCAAGCGGACGCCGCGCACGCGCCGGGCCGAGGGCATCTGAGTGGCCATCAGGACGGCACCGCGGGCCGAAACATATTCGGGCTCAGGGTCGTAGATCACCGGCAGGCCCAGCAGTTGCTCCAGCGATTCGCGGATGCCCGGATTACGGGTGCAGCCGCCCAGCAGCGCCAGCGCCTGCGCCCGAACGCCCGTCTCCTCCATCTGCTGCCGCACGAACGAGACCGAATGGTGGACTCCCGCCGCCACGAGTTCGCTGAAATCGCTGCGGGTGAACACCATTCGGGTACCCGTCAATGGGTCGGTCGTGGTCAGCACCGGGGTGGTGGTCAGCGCCTCCTTGTACGCGCGGCTGGTCGGCTTGTCGATCATCACGCCGCCGTGCGCCAGCCGCCAGCGCAACAACGCGTCGTGGCTGTCGCCGCCGAGCACCGTGCTGCGCCGGGCCGCTAGAATCGCGTCGGTGCGACAGTCGGCGCCGGTGACGGTAAGGCCCGAGGCGCCCAGGTCGTAGAGGACCACGGCGCCCTCGTCCGGCAACTGCCCGCTGAATCTCAGGTAGCGCAGCTGTGCCACCGGCTCGTCGACGATGGTGAGGCGGCTGCGCCCGGCCGTGGCGCGGATCGCGTCGGCATGCACGGTGCTGCGTGAGGTCACCGCGATGCCGGTGATGAACTCGTCGCGGCGGGCCGCCGACTCGCGCATCAGGGCGATCGCCTGGAACACCGGCTCCTCGACGCCGCCGCCCGCCCGGCGCGGCACCGTGCAGCGGTCGATGGGCGGCAGATGCGGCTGATCGGAATGAGTGAGCATCGCGCGTGCGCCTCCAGCGCCCGCCGACACCCCCAAGACCAGCACCATGGCCTCCATGGTGGACCTTTTGCGCGCTGATGTGAAGACGGGGGCCGGAATGTCGCTGGCAGGATGCTGAACGGTTATCGCATCATGCCCAGCGGGTCGGCGTGTCGCCCGTGTCGAAGTCGCCCGCCGACCGCCGGAACTCCGCGAGCAATTGCAGCAGCTGCTGCAGCCGGTCCGGTGGCAGACCCGGGAGCGCGAAGACCCGTTCGTTCAGTTCCCGCGTAGCCTCCGCCACCAGTTCGCGACCGGCGTCGGTGATCTCGATCAAGGTTGCTCGGCGATCGCTGGGATGCGGTACGCGCTTGACGAGATGGGCCGCTTCCAATCGGTCGACCGTATTGGTGACGCTGGTCGGATGCACCTGCAGCCGCGCGCTGGCCATCGCCATCGGCAGCGCCCCCGTCTTGCTGAAACTCAGCAGCATCAGCAGTTCGTACCGGGAGAACGTCAGTCCCGAGGGCCGCAGCGCCTCGTCGACCCGCGCCATCACGATCTGCTGCGCGCGCACCAGCGAGGTCACGGCGGCCATCCCGTCCGCGACCTCACCCCAGCCGTGGGTGGTCCACTGGCGGTGGGCCTCCTCGATGGGGTCCAGGGGGAGCGGGCGGGGTACAGCCATACTCGTGAGTTTAGGTGCTGTCCCGGACGATCGTTCGGATCACGGTGAGGCCAACAGTGGGCATACGGCGAGCCAGCCGCGAATATCGGTCACGATGCGAGTGTGCCTGAGTGGTTAGGGGGCGGTCTGCAAAACCGTGTACGCGGGTTCGATTCCCGCCACTCGCTCTGTGTCTTTGGCCTCCGCTTCGCTCCGGCGGGTTTTCGGCGCCCGGAGTCTCGAGTTTCGAGGGCCGCTGCTCGCTCCTTCGTCGCATGCGCAGCGGCCCTCGAAACTCGAGACGCGCCGAAAACCTCCCAGGTGTAGTCCTGAGGCTCTCGCTTCGCGGCCGGGGTTGGGAGCGTGTAGACCTGCGAGGGAACAGAGACGCTCTGCCCCCTGATTTCCCGTCGTCAGAGACGTTCTGCCTCCTGATTTCTCGTCGACACAGACGCTCAGCCTCCTGATTTCTCGTCGACACAGACGCTCAGCCTCCTGATTTCTCGTCGACACAGACGCTCAGCCTCCTGATTTCTCGTCGACACAGACGCTCTGCCCCCTGATTTCTCGTCGACACAGACGCTCAGCCTCCTGATTTCTCGTCGACACAGACGCTCTGCCCCCTGATTTTCCCGTCGACACAGACGCTCCACCCCCTAATTTCCCGTCGTCGCGGCCCCTAGGGCCGCGACGACGGGATCTCGGCCCGCTCCTGCGTCGCATTGTCTGGAGTGGGTCGGGGCGGAATTCGCTATGACAGGCCCGAGAAGTCGCGTAGGACAACGTGGTTGCGGTCGGACGTTGTTCCCAGGGTGTATTCGGGGAGTAGACCCAGGTATTCGGAGCGGGTGCGGGTGCTCCAGCGGCGGGACGGCTCCGTACGGGTCTTGTAGAAGGTGGCCATGTATCCGCCCTCGTAGAGGCGGATCAGGGTGTAGCCGCCGGGGTATTCCTTGATCGCGGCGACCTCCAGGAACTCCACGTGCAGCGGGAGGTCGGCGGGGCTGCGGCGGTTGCGGTGGGTGTGGCCGCTGTGGTGCAGGAAGACGCCGGGAGCCGACTGGTACAGCGTCTGCAGCCGGGTGGCGTCGGGGCGGTTCAGCACGAAACTCGGTCCGGCGATATTGGATACGGCCGCATCCTGGGTAACGGGATGGTGGCCGAATACCAGCGTCGGGCGGTCCGGATCCGAGCGCAGCAGCTCGCGCACTCGGTCGAACTGGACGGGGTCGATCCTGCCGCCCGCGGCGTCCAGCTCGGTGGTGTCCAGGCCCAGCAGGCGCAGGCCGCCCACCCGATGGTCGATCACATCGCCTCGGGCGGTGAAGGTTTCGCCCCAGCAGTCGTGGTGGTCGGCGTCGGCCACCGCCGGGCACCCGGCGTACTCGGCGCCGGTGTGCGGCCGGTCGTGATTGCCGCGGGCGGCGAACCAGTCACGGCCCGAAACACCCCACTTGTCCAAATAGGTTCGGACACCGCGGGTTTGGTCGGCCGTCGCCTCCGAGGTCAGGTCACCGGCCAGGATCAGCTGGTCGGCACCGCGGTCGGGGCGGCGCAGATCGTCGAGCAGCGCGGCCAGCATCACCTCCGGATACGGCGCCAGCCCGGGCTCCTGCCGTGCCCCCGGCGGCAGGTCGGCCGCGATCAAACCGCTCACCTCCTCGCCGAAATGCACGTCGTTGCAGAGCGCGACGGTGCGCAGCGGACGACCGGGCGGCGGCACCAGAGTCGTGAATTCCCCGGTACTTTCGGCGCTGGTGGGCATCCGGGTCACGACGTTCGGCGCGGGCACGGCGCGCACGCCGTCCGACCAGGCCTCGAACCGATAGGTGCGGCCCGGCTCCAGGCCGTCGATCTCCGCGTAGTGAAAGGGTGTGCGTTCCGAACCGGCGGGGAAGTGCGCGGTCGCGGGCGCCCGCGAATCCGCCGGCGCGAGCCGGACCTCCGTGCCCGCTGTCACAGGGGCCGGGGCACCACCCGCATCGGCTGCCAGCGTAGTCCAGGTCAGCACGACGGACGTGTCGGTGATCGTGACCACCTCGAGATCGGTGGCGATCATCGAATTCGTCTGTGCGCGAGCAGTTCCCGGCCGGGGGGCCGGTAGCAGCGGGACCGCGGCGGCTAGGCCGAGGGCCCGCAGCGCGCGACGCCGGTTCGGTCCGCAGCACGTCATCGCCAGCCCTCATCCGCGATCTCGCCGTTGGTACACCCTGTCCCGGCGACCGTATCAGGGCCGCTACCCGCCTTTCGCCGTGCACACCTTCCAGTCGCCGTCTTCCTTGCGCAGCTGCTCGGTGGTGGTATCGGCGCCATCGAGCTGGTCGCCGGACATCGACACGTCCAGCGTGCCGCGCACCCGCGCGGTGGCGCGGTCGCCGGTCACCGTGATGTCCTCGATCGTGTCGACGTGCGCGGAGAACGCGGTGCCGCCGATCGCCGCGCGCTCCTCGTCGGGCAGCTCCGCGTACTCGGCGCGGTCCTGGCGGCACGACTTGGCCATCGCGGCATCGGCGCCTTCGGCATCCAGCGTGCGGTAGAAGTCGCGGATCGCTACCTCGATCTTTTTCTCGTCCGAGGCGAGGGGGCCGATGCCCTGGCTGGTCAGCACCACGGCCGTCGCGGCACCCCCGCCCGCCACGATCATCGCCAGCAGCACCGCGGCCACGATCACGGCGGTGTGACGCTTGCGGTGTGGCGCGGCATGCACCCGCGCCGCACAGCCGTCCTCGTCCGATGGATAACCCTCCGGCGGGTAGTAACTCGGCGGCTGCTGTTCCGAATAGCCGTGAGATTGCTGTGGCTGGGGCCGTGGCTCGTACGGCTCCTCACCGGGTGGATAGGTCATGGCGCTCCCGTCATATACCCGCCGGTCTCGCCGGAACATTACGGCAAATCGGGCTCGAACCTCCGGGGCGCCACACCACGATCGACTGCGCACCGAGTACGGTTGGCCGACCTCACAGCAGCGAATTGTGGTTCGGAAGGATCCGTCATGATGTCGGCCCGTCGAAAACTGCTCACCGGTGCGATCGCGGCGCTCGGAGTGTTGGCGGCGACCACCGCGTGCTCGAGCGAGCCCGCCGACGACAACGAGATCCTCGTCTACAACGCTCAGTACGAGCCGCTGACCAGGCAGTGGGTGGACGCTTTCATGCGGGAGACCGGTATCAGGGTCACGTTGCGTAACGGCGACGACATCGATCTGGCGCGCCAAGTGGTGGCCGAGGACGCGGAGTCCCCGGCCGACGTGCTACTCACCGGGAACGCTCCGGTCATGGCGCTGGTCGACAGGTCCGGTCTGTTCGCCGATCTCGAGCCGCCCACCCTGGCCCAGGTGCCCGAACAGTACCGTTCGTCGACGGGGAGGTGGATCGGAACAGGCGCTCACGCAACGGTTTTCGACTACAGCGTCGCCGAGCTGCCCGCCGACCGACTGCCCGCCTCGCTGCTGGATCTGCAGCAACCCCAGTGGAAGGGACGCTGGACCATCGCGACCTCGGGCGCGGACTTCCAGGCGCTCGTGGCCGGCCTGCTGGCGCTGCGGGGCGAGCAGGATACCGCGGCGTGGCTGCGGGGGTTGAAGGACAACGCGGTGCCATCGGGGATCGCCGTCGCGGCGATGAAGCGGGTCGACAACGGTCAGGTCGACGGCGGCGTCATCTCCCACGACGACTGGTATCGCGATCAGGCCGCGGTCAGGGAGAACAGCGGCAATACCGCACTGCACTACTTCCGGAACCAGGATCCGGGCGCCTTCGTGTCGATTTCCGGTGCGGGAGTGCTGAAGTCGAGCAAGAGGTCCGCGGCCGCGCAGCGGTTCGTCCACTTCGTCACCGGTCGGATCGGTCAGGAAGTGCTGCAGCGGAGCGATTCTTGGGCATATCCGGTCGGAGCCGGCGTGCCCGCGAACCCGGCGCTGCCGCCGCTGGACAGCCTGGCGGCGCCGCGCATCGATCCGAGCACCTTGGATGCCGAGCGGGTGATCCGGCTGACGACCGAGGCGGGCTTGCGGTAGGAGCCTCGCGGTGCCGGTGACTAGGCCTCGAGCAGCCGCACCGCCATATCCTGCATGGACCTGGTGAACCGCCGCGGGTCCTCCGGCGTGGTCACGTGGCGGACCAGGTCGCCGTCGAACGCGGCGAGCAGGGCGTGGGCCAGGAAATCCGAATCGGTCCCGGGCTGCTCCGCCGTGTACAGGGTCTGTATGTGCCGATGCCAGAACTGGTAGCTGGGGTCATCGAATTTATCTGCGGCACAGGCTTGTTCGTGTGCCGTCAGCAGGACGGCATTGCCCTCCGCGATGGCGCCGAGGGCGTCGAGAAAGGCCAGTAGCCGCGCCCGGGCCGGGGCGCCCGGGCCCAGCGGTGGCGGGCCCGAGGTGACCGCCTCTCGCAGTTCCCGGGACCGCTCCTCGAGCAGAGCCTGTAGCAGTCCGGCGCGGCTGCCGAACCGCCGGAACACGGTGCCCTTGCCGACGCCGGCGAGCGCCGCGACGCGGTCCAGTGACACCCGATCCCCGCCGCCCTCGGCCAAGAGCTGCTCGGTGGCGCGCAGCACCGACCGCCGGTTGCGGGCCGCGTCGGCGCGTTCGCGCTGCTCGGTCATGCACACCTCCGCTGAAACGGACTGATGGTCCGAATCATGCTACTCTCGCTGAATCGGACTATTGGTCCGCTTAGGTTCGAGGAGGTCTCATTGTCATGCGTGCACTCGTAGTCGAGCCGAATGCGCCGGGATCGTTGCGGCTGGGCTCCGCGCCCGAGCCCGAACCGTCGCCCGGGCAGGTCGTGGTCGAGGTCCGGCACTTTTCGCTCAATCGCGGCGAGGTGCTGTTCGCCGGGCGCAGACCGGAGGGGACCGTTCACGGTTACGACGCCTCGGGTGTCGTAGTGCAGGCAGCCGCTGACGGATCGGGACCGGCGGCCGGAGCGCGGGTCGCCGCGTTCGGTGCGGGCGCTTGGGCGGAGCGGATGGCGGTGGACACCACCGCGGTGGCCCCCGTGCCGGACGGCGTGGATCTCGGTGACGCCGCGGCGATTCCGATGGCGGGCGTCACCGCGCTGCGGACGCTGCGGTCCCGCGACATCCTGGGCCGCCGGGTGCTGATCACGGGCGCCGCGGGCGGTGTCGGCCGCTACGCGATACAGCTGGCGGCGCTGGGCGGCGCGGAGGTGATCGCGTCGGTGGGGTCGGCCGCCCGGGGCGCGGGCCTGCCCGATCTGGGTGCGGCGCAGGTCGTGGTCGGCCTGGACGGTATCGATCGGCCGGTCGACCTGATTCTCGACAATGTGGGCGGTGCGCAACTGGCCGCCGCCTGGGAGCTGCTGGCGCCCGGGGGTGCGGTCCAGAACATCGGCTGGGCCTCCGGCGATCCCGCCGTCTTCGAGCCCTACTCCCTGTTCTTCGTCGGCCCCGCCAAGACGATGAGTACTTTCGGTGACGTCCGCGAAGTGGGGCCCGACCTGGCTACGTTGCTGAACTTCGCTGCGGCGGGGCGGCTTTCGGCCGAGGTGGACTGGCGCGGCACGTGGGACCGGTTGCTCGAGGCCCGCCGCGCGCTCGTCGACCGCCGGATCGCAGGCAAGGCCGTGCTCGAAATCCCTACCGGCGCACCGGGCTGACGCCGAGGCGGTAGTGATAACGGCTGGTCGGGATCACGTCGAGATCCTGGCCGGCCCCGAAGGCGTTGACGCTGTCCAACATTCGGCCCGCGCGGCGCCGTAGTTCCGCATCGTCGCCACCGCTGCCCCAGAACGCGTGCTGGTCGGTCATGGCGGTCATGGGGAGCAACTCCTCGACCACCGCGTCGACGCGGCGGCCCGGGGTGATCGCGGCGACGACGGTGTTCTGCACATAGCCGAACGTCGCCTGGGTCTCGATGGCGACGGCCGTGTGCGTGTCCCGCCAGTGGCGCAGCCAGTCCGCGCGCTCGATGGACGGCGGAATCCGCAGCAGCGCGATATTGGCCAGCGCGTCGCAGCGCACGCCGTCCTCGGTCGGTGGCGGCTCGAGCGGCAGATGTCGGGCAGTGGTCGATGCGGCGCGGCTCTGGGCTACAGGAGCGCCGAGGCCCGGTTGGTACGCCGTGCCTCGAGGCCCACCGTGGTGGTTCACGGTCCGGCCGTCGAGCGGCTGGCAGATCGGGCGGCATCAACGGTTGGCGAGTTCGGCGACGAGGGTGAGATCACAGTAGCGATCCGGAGAAGCTTCTCCGTTTCCTGTTAGGGTCTTGAACCGGAGGATTGCTCCGGTTCATCTCGTGGCTAGGAACCGTTACCCATGGCACTGGTCAAAACGCGCCCGCACTACAACGTCGTCTTCGCGGTGCTACTGCTCGGAATATCCGCATACGCACTGCTGCAGTCGATGGTGGTGCCGGTCCTGTCGATCCTGATACCGGCGCTGCACACCGACCAGAACACCGCGACCTGGTTGATGACCGGCTACCTGCTGTCCGCCTCGGTCGCCACCCCGATCCTCGGGCGGATCGGCGACAAGGTCGGTAAGGAGCGCATGCTCGTCGTCACGCTGGTCGCGCTGGCGGCCGGCTCGCTGCTCGCCGCGCTGACCGACTCGGTGGGCGTGATGATCGTCGCGCGCGTCATCCAGGGCCTGGGTGGCGGCGTGATCCCGTTGGCGTTCGGCATCATTCGCGACGAGTTCCCGGCGCGGAAGCTGCACGGCGCGGTGGGCATCGCCTCGTCGCTGATCGCGGTGGGTTCCGGCGTGGGCTTGGTGCTGGCCGGTCCGATCGTCGACCACCTGGACTATCACTGGCTGTTCTGGGTGCCGATGATCATCACGACGATCGCCGCCGTCGCCGCGGTGGTGTTCGTCCCCGAATCTCCGATGCGCAGTGAGGGCCGGATCAATTGGGGCGCGGCGCTGTTGCTGTCGGCCTGGCTGGTCGCACTGCTGCTCGCGGTGAGCAAGGGGCCCGCGTGGGGCTGGGGTTCGGGAATCACGCTCGGCCTGTTCGCTCTCGCGGTGGTCTGCCTCGTCGCGTGGATCCTGGTCGAGGTGAAATCGCGCACACCGCTGATCGATATGCGGACGATGCGCGTCCGGGCGGTGTGGACCACCAATCTGGTGGCCGTGCTGACCGGCGCGGGCATGTACGCGATGATGACCTTCCTGCCGCAACTGCTGCAGACACCGAAAGACCTCGCGGGCTACGGCCTGAGCGCCAGCATCACACAGTCCGGGCTGTACATGCTGCCGCTGTCGGTCGCCATGTTCGTCATCGGCCTCACCATCGGGCCGCTGTCCGCGCGGATCAGTCCCAAGTTCATCGTGCTGATCGGCACCGCTCTCACGGTCCCGGCCTTCGCGATGCTGGCGCTCGGGCACAACCAGAGCTGGCAGGTGTATGTGGCGGGCGCCCTGCTCGGGGTAGGGATCGGCATGGCGTTCTCATCGATGCCCGCCATCATCGTCGCGGCCGTGCCGCCCGCCCAGACCGGCGCGGCCACCGGCATGAACGCGAACGTCCGCACGGTCGGCGGCGCGATCGGCAGCGCGATCTCCTCTGTCATCCTGACTTCGGGTACGCACACCGACCACGGATTGCCCGCGGACTCCGGGTATTCGAACGTCTTCTGGTTCCTGGGCGGTATCGCCGTCCTGTCGGCGGCCGCGGCCGTGATCGTCCCGACCGTCCGGGCGCACGACCCGCAGGCTACGACGGAGGTCGAAAGCCCCGCCCTGGTCCCGGCGGGAGTGGGTGCGCCTCCGGCGAACGGCCGAGCCGGGAGCGCGGCGCCGGCCGGGGCCGAGATATGGGGCGCCGCAACGACATCCGGCCACGCTGCCACTGTCGTGCGGGGCGATGACCGCGCCGTGCCGGGTGCCGGTGGCGATGACGACATTATGTCGGACCTCGGGGTCCTGTCGATCACCGGTTGCATCCGGCGCGAGAACGGCCTGCCCGTGTCCGGCGTGGCGCTCACGCTGATCGACCAACGCGGACATCAGGTTTCGCGGGCGACCGGTGACGCCGACGGTGGTTACCGCATCGAGGCACCGGCTGCGGGTGGCTATGTGCTGATCGCGTCGGCACACGGCCATCGGCCGGTGGCGGTCAATGTCGGTGCCGGATCGCGACCGCGGTACGTGGACCTGACGCTGTCGAGTTCCGGTCAGCTGTCGGGCTCGGTGCGCCGGGTAGGCGGGGCACCGGTGGCGGGTGCGACCGTCACTGTGACCGACGCGCGTGGGGAGGTCGTCGGGGCGGCGGTCGCCGGCGAGGATGGTGGCTATGTCTGCCGCGGCGTGCCCTCGGGCACGCACACCGTGGTCGTCGTCGCCAAACACCAGCGTCCGCACGCTGCGACCCTGACCGTGCCCGAGAGTGGATCGCTGCGCTACGACGCGGAACTGGATCCGATGGCGACCCTGGCCGGAGCGGTGCAGGCCGAGGGGCGCGTGGTGCCGAACGCGCAGGTGACGGTGCTGGACGAGACCGGCGCCCTGGTCGCCACCGCGCACACCGACGACGGTGGGCGCTACCTGGTGCCCGATCTGCCCGCCGGTGAGTATGTCGTGGTCGCACGCGGGTACCCCTCGGTGACCAGCAGCGTGGCGGTGTCCGGCAGCGAGATCACCCACGACGTGGAACTCGGCTACGACGAGGCGATGCGGCTGCCCGTGCGGTGACCCGGGTGCCGTAGGTTGACTCACCATCCCGCAGGAAAGGAGTCGGCCCACGATGACGCCACCCGAACCGTCGGAGCGCCCCGGTGGCCGCCCGGTGCGCCGCGACGTCCTGCGCAATCGGCAGCTGCTGCTGGAGGCGGCCCGGGAGGTCTACGCGGAGCAGGGGCTCGACGCCGGGGTCGAGGAGATCGCGCGCCGGGCTGGGCTGGGCATGGGCACCCTGTATCGGCATTTCCCCACGAAGAAGGATCTCCTGCTGACACTGCGGCAGGAGATCCTCGCCGATATCGCGAGCCACGGCTCCGCCGCGGCGGCCGAGCAGCCACCCGGGCTCGGGCTGGAGGCCTGCCTGTGGAGCATCTGCGCCGAGATTCAGTCGCATCACCGTGACCGCGAATTGCTCTGGCAGACTTATCCTTTGGATGAAGATCCCGGCAGGCCGCAATTCTGGGCGATGATCCGATCGCTGTTGTACGAGGCTCGAGAGGCAGGTCAGGTCCGCGAAGACCTGACCTTCACCGACCTCTTCCTCTGTGTCCTGTCGGTGCGCGGTCTGATCAACGCCACCGCCGACCGCGCCCCGGACGCCTGGCGCCGCCACCTCGCGCTGCAATTGGCCGGATTCCGTCCGGGCGCACCGGCTTTGGAGTTCCCACCCACTGACGAATCACTGGTGGTCCCGGGCTTGACCAGGCCCGAGTAGGCCAGTGACGAGTTCGGGAATCTACCGGTCGGCGAGCAGCAGGGTCTGGACGCTGCGGCCGACCGCGCCCTTCTCGTCGTAGATGCGCGACTCCGCCAGCCCGATGCCACCGCGGTCGGGGTAGGTGATCGCGTCGAGGCAGATCCATTCGCCGACCGGTTCGCGGTGCAGGGTGACGGTCAGGTCGGTGTTGATGAAAAGGTAACGGTCCCAGTCCAATGTGGCGCTCACGCCGCTGGCCGCATCGGCCGCGGCGAGCGTGCGCTCCCACGGGCCGGGGGTGGTTCCGGCGACGACGGGCTGGCGCAGGCGAAACCAGCACACCGCGGGCCCCGGCGCGGTGAAACTGCCTGTGACGAAGCGAAAGTCGATGCTGGTGTGGTAGCCGACCGGCTGCTCGGAGGGGAAGCGCGTATTGCCGCTGCCGGTTTCCGGTCCGGGGTGGTTGCCGGTGGGCAACACCTCCTGGGGAAGGTCCAGTTCCGGTTCCGCCTGCCGGAGCCGCCAGGCGGTCGCCTTCATCACCGGCCCTTGCTCGGAACTCAGCGTGGCTTCGATCAATTCGACGCTGCGCCCGGAGCGCACGACGCTCGCGTCGACGGTCAGCGCGGCGATCGGCACCGGCCCCAGGATCTCCACCGCCAGCCTGCCGATCCGGAAACCGTTCCGCGGCTCGCACCGCTCGATGACGTGCGCGAGCAGCGCGGACGGCGGGCCCGCGTGCTGGGCGTGGGGCGACCACGGCCCCCGTGTCAGTTCCGTGGATTCGAAGCGGTTCGGATTCGCCGGGTCGGGTAGGTAGTAGGCATCCATGGTGAGGTGAGCCTACGACGCACCGCGTCCGAGCCGGTGCGGGGGCGGTCGTGGTCGGCTACCGATGCGTGCCGACCTTCGCGGCCACCGTGCGTGCCAGGCGCGTGCGGCTCAGTTGCCACATGCCGAGGAGCGCCGCGATACCGGCGGGCATCAGCATCGCCGAGGAGCGATCAGCGGCGACGTCCAGTGCGGCATCCAGCGGTCCGATAGCTCGGCGAGACCCGCGGTCAGGTACACCGACCCGTAAACCGTTGCCACGAGGGCGAATCCGAGCAAGACAGCGGCCAGACCGATGCGGCGCAGCTCCGCGAACAGGTAGGAGCGCAGGCGTCGCAGGCGCGGACCCGGTCGTGCCGCCGAGTGGCGCAGTGCCTGCTCGACCGGAATGCGCACCCCGCCGATCCGCGCATTCCGGTCGGCTCCGTGACCCTTGCCGCAGGTGGCCGTCTTCATACCGATGTCGCTTTCTCGGCTGGCGGCGCGATTCCTGGCCCCGGCACCCTCATCGAGCTGGCCACCCGCTTCGCCCCCCGATGCCGCCGTTCGCGCCGTGGACGGTCTTGCCGAGCGCATGCTCGCACCGGGCGGCCCGGCGTGAGATCCCGTGCGGCCCGGCGTCATCCGTCCCGGAGACGATGACCGGTTCCCGGCGTGCATCGCCCCCAGGGGTTATCCGTTCAGTGCGGCGGCGACCACCGTGGCGATGTGCGTCTGTCCGGTCGTGTTGGCGTGCAAGGGAACCGAGGGCGTGTAGGGGAACGGGCCCTCGACCCAGTTGGTGCCCGGTGGCTGGCACATGTCGTGCCCGGTGAGGGCGAAGTTGTCGGCGAATCGGGCCGCGTGCGTCGTCGCCACCGTGCGCAGGGTGTCGGTGATCCGTTGTATGCCACCGTGATCGGTGAGGCCGTAGCAGCCGCCACCGGGCGGCAGGTAGCGCAGGTAGGTGGTGACGACGACGGTGGCTCGAGGTGCGCGCGCGTGAATGCCGTCGAGCACCGCGCCGACATTGCCGCGTACGGTGTCGAGCTGCTCCGCGGTGAGGGTGTTGATATTCGTGGCGCCGACGTCGTTGGCTCCGATGGTGATCGTGACCAGATCGGTGTCGGCGGTGAGTGCCTCGAACTGGGCCGGATTGGGCGGCCCGACCCGCACCGGCTGCGGCGCGGCCATGTGCGCGGTCTGCGCACCCGCACAGCTGACGTCGACGAAGTCGGCGACGCCCAGGGTGCGGGCGAGCACCGAGGGATAGTTGTCCGCGACCGCAGGCACCCCGGAGAGCTACCCGGCCGCAGCCGGTCCAGCGTCCCCACGGCTGCCGCCGAATCCCCCAGGGCGACATACTTTCCGTAGGCGGGCGCCGCCTCCGCGGGCCCGGCGGTGAGCGACAGGGCCAGCATCGCGGTTACCGAGCCGAGCACACGGCGGCGCACAGCGGGCATCGAAGTCTCCTCATCGATGGATTGCTCGCGGACGAGCCGACGGACTCCCGCGACTCCGACATTCTGCCCCGAATGCGCCGGGCAAGCGCTCGAGCCTTGAAACGCAAGGAGCCCTGACCGATGCTGCGCTGGTCAGGGCTCTCTCAGTGTGTGCCCTCGGCAGGAATCGAACCTGCGGCCTTCTGCTCCGGAGGCAGACGCTCTATCCCCTGAGCTACGAGGGCGGGGTGGACCCTCTCGGTTTCGTGTCCGATCGGGCCGGGAAAGCGTATCGCATCCGGCCGCGTGCGCCAAAAAGTGGGCTGAGCGGGGTGTCAGCGGAGGGGGAGGGGGATGGCGCCGCGAGCGGCCAGCATTTGGGTTATGAGCTGTATCTCGCCCTGTTGGGTGGCGGCCATGCTGGTGGCCAGCGAGCGTACCGCGTCGGTGTCCGCGCGGGTCGCGGCGTAGTCGGTCATCGGGATGCCGCCCCGGTGGTGCCGCAGCATGAGTTGGACGAACAGTGTGTCGAGCGCGGGGCCGGTGGAGCGGCGCAGCTGCTCCACCTCCGGTGCGCTCGCCATGCCCGGCATCGACGGCGTCGGTCCCGCGTGCCGCGTGCCGTGGTCGTGCCCGCCGGTCGACTCGGTCATCCGGCCCATGTAGCCGTCCGGGTTCACCGTCGGCTTGTCCCACAGCTGCAGCCAGCCCTGCATCCGACCGGCCTGGTTCTGCTGCGTGGTGAGGATGTCGTAGGCCAGTCGCCGCACGTCGGCGTCGCTGCCGCCGAACAGCTCCAGCCCGGCCATCTGCACCGCTTGGGCGTGGTGCACGGACATGTCCTGGCAGAACCCCGTGTCGAGACCTTCAGCTGATGCCCCCACGCCTGCAGGGCGATCGGCGCGTCGAGGCCCGGACAGGGCGACATCAACATGGCGGGCTGCCCCTGCACCTTCCGCTTCAGCGTGTCGGCCGCGGCGCCGTCGATCCGGTCCGGGTCGTAGGCGATCCACACCGCGCCGTGCTCGAGCGAGTGCACCGCGTTCTCGGCGCGGATGGGCTTGGCGTAGACCACGCCGGTGCAGTTCGCCCACGAGGCGTCGTGCGGGCCGCCCATCGGCGGGCTCTGGTCGTAGGCCACCCGCTGCCCGGGCCGGGCAGGTGCCCGCTGACGCCGCCCACCTGCTCGGACCATAGGATAGAGACTCGTGACTCCAGCTGACCTTGCGGACCTCCTTCGTGCTACCGCGGCGAAGGTGCTCGTCGAACGTGGATCGGACCCTGCGGTCCTGCCCGACGAGGTCAAGGTGGAGCGTCCCCGCAACCCGGAACACGGTGACTATGCCACGAACGTGGCCATGCAGGTGGCCAAGAAGGCGGGATTGAACCCGCGGGAATTGGCCGGGCTGCTCGCCGAGGCGCTGTCGGCGACCGAGGGGATCGACTCGGCGGAGGTCGCGGGCCCGGGCTTTCTGAACATCCGCCTGGCCGCCGCCGCACAGGGCGCGATCGTCGAACAGGTGCTGGCCGCGGGCGCGACGTACGGCACGGCTACCACGCTGGCGGGCCGGAAGATCAACCTGGAGTTCGTGTCCGCCAACCCGACCGGGCCGGTCCACCTCGGCGGCACCCGCTGGGCCGCGGTCGGCGACGCCCTGGGCCGCATCCTGGCCGCGCAGGGCGGCGACGTCACGCGCGAGTACTACTTCAACGACCACGGCGCGCAGATCGACCGGTTCGCCAACTCGCTGGTGGCCGCGGCCACGGGCGCGCCGACGCCCGATGACGGGTACGCGGGCGCCTATATCGGCGAGATCGCCGCCCGGATCGTCGCCGAGCACCCCGGCGCGACCGAACTGCCGGAAGCCGAACGGCACGAACTGTTCCGGCGCCAGGGCGTCGACCTGATGTTCGCGCACATCAAGCAGACGTTGCACGACTTCGGCACCGACTTCGACGTCTACTTCAACGAGAGCTCGCTGTTCGAGTCGGGCGCGGTGGAGCGGGCGGTCGATGCCCTCAAGGCCTCCGGCGACCTGTACGAGAAGGACGGCGCCTGGTGGATCGCCAGCTCCGAGTACGGCGACGACAAGGATCGCGTCGTCATCAAGAGCGACGGCAAGGCGGCCTATGTCGGCGGTGACATCGCCTACTACCAGAACAAGCGCGACCGCGGCTTCGACCTGTGCATCTACATGCTCGGCGCCGACCATCACGGTTACATCGGCCGGTTGAAGGCGATCGCCGCCACCTCCGGCAACGATCCCGACACCGTCGAGGTGCTCATCGGCCAGATGGTGAATCTGGTGAAAGACGGTGTGGCCGTCCGGATGTCGAAGCGCGCCGGGACCGTGATCACGCTGGACGACCTGGTCGACGCGATCGGCGTCGACGCCGCCCGGTACTCGCTGGTGCGGTCGTCGGTGAACTCCGGCATCGACATCGACCTCGACCTGTGGACGACGCAGGGCAGCGAGAACCCGGTCTACTACGTGCAGTACGCGCACGCGCGCACCTGCCGCATCATCGAGAACTCGGCCGCGTTCGGATTCGATTCGGTGACACCGGATCTCGGCCTCATGACCTCCGAACGGGAGGGTGATCTCATCCGGACCCTCGGCGAGTACCCGCGGGTGGTGGCGACGGCGGCCGAGATGCGTGAACCGCACCGTGTCGTGCGCTACCTGGACGAACTGGCGGGCGTGTACCACCCCTTCCAGTCCGACGACGATATGCGCGTGCTGCCCAAGGGCGACGACCCGGTGACGCCGCTGCACGCCGCGCGCCTCGAACTGGTCCGGGCGACACGTCAGGTCTTGTCGAACGGCCTTTCCCTGCTGGGTGTTTCGGCTCCGGAGCGCATGTGAGAACCGTGGCCCCACCTACATGCACGACGTCGCCACTCGATCCCGGCCTGCGCCGGGACGCCTGGGGAGCCGACAGGAAGGAACTACCGTGAGCGCGCATCCCGCCGGTCCCCGGCATGCCGAGATTCCGCACGCCCCGAATCTGCCGGAACGCCCCGCGGATCCGAAGCAGCTGATCGACCTGCCCGCGAACGTATGGCCGCGCAACGCTTCTCGCGATGCCGACGGAGTGGTGCGGCTGGCCGGGGTGCCGGTCACCGAGTTGGCGCGACAGTACGGCACGCCGCTGTTCGTGGTGGACGAGGACGACTTCCGGTCCCGGTGCCGGGACATGCTGCGTGCCTTCGGCGACACCGCGCGAGTGCACTACGCCTCCAAGGCGTTCCTGTGTGGTGAGGTCGCGCGCTGGGTGCGCGACGAGGGGCTGTACCTGGATGTCTGCTCCGGCGGCGAGCTGGCCGTGGCGCTGCACGCCGGATTCCCGGCTCGACGAATCGCGTTGCACGGCAACAACAAGTCGGTTCCCGAGCTGGAGGAGGCGGTCGCGGCCGGGGTCGGTCACGTTGTTGTCGACTCGCTGTTCGAGATCGATCGGCTGGAGGCGGTGGCCGGTCGCGCGGGCATCGTCCAGGATGTCCTGGTGCGGGTCACCGTGGGCGTGGAAGCCCATACGCACGAATACATTTCGACCGCGCACGAGGATCAGAAGTTCGGTTTCTCGATCGCGGGCGGCGATGCCATGGAGGCACTGACGCGGGTATTCGAGGCGCAGCACCTGCGGCTGGTCGGCCTGCACAGCCACATCGGCTCTCAGATCTTCGAGATCGACGGCTTCGAGATCTCCGCCCGGCGCATGCTGCGGCTGCTGCGCGACGCCATCGACAAGTTCGGCGTCGAGCGCACCGAGCAGATCCACACGCTGGATCTCGGTGGCGGGCTTGGTATTTCGTATCTGCCCAGCGATGATCCGCCGCCGCTGGACGACTTCGCCGACAAGGTGCGCGATCTGGTGGCGAGCGAGGCCGCCCAGATCGGACTGGCCACACCGGAGATCGCGGTGGAACCGGGACGGGCCATCGCCGGGCCGGGCACCGTAACGCTGTACGAGGTCGGCACGACGAAGGATGTGACCCTCGACGCGGGGGCCCAGCGCCGCTACGTCAGCGTCGACGGCGGCATGAGCGACAACATCCGGCCCGCGCTGTATCAGGCGGACTACGACTGCCGTCTGGTGTCGCGGTCCACCGACGCCGCGCCGGTCGTCGCACGCGTCGTCGGAAAGCATTGCGAGAGTGGCGATATCGTCATCCGCGACACCTGGATCCCGGCGGACGTGGGCCCGGGCGATCTGGTGGCGGTGGCGGCCACGGGCGCCTACTGCTACTCGATGTCCAGCCGCTACAACATGCTGACGCGTCCGGCCGTGGTGGCCGTGCGCGACGGGCAGGCGCGGCTGATTCTGCGTCGGGAGACGGTAGGCGACTTGTTGAGCTTGGAGGTGGAAGCATGACCGAGGTTCTGGGGCAGGCGCGAGCCGGAGGTTTCGGACCCGACCATCCGATCGGCGTCGCGGTGCTCGGCATGGGCAACGTCGGCACCGAGGTGGTCCGGATGCTGCGTAACCACGCCGACGACCTGCGCGAACGGGCGGGTGCGCCGGTCGTGCTGCGCGGGGTGTCCGTGCGCCGCGTCGGCGTCGACCGCGGCATTCCCGAGGAACTGCTGACCACCGACGCCGAGGCCCTTGTCGCCCGCGACGACGTGGACCTCGTGGTCGAGGTGATGGGCGGCATCGATCCGGCCCGCAAACTCATTCTCGCCGCGCTCAACGCCGGTAAGTCCGTGATCACCGCGAACAAGGCGCTGCTGGCCGACTACACCGGCGAACTCGCCGCGGCCGCCGAGCGCAGCCGCGCCGACCTGTACTTCGAGGCCGCGGTCGCGGGAGCGATCCCGGTGGTGCGCCCGCTGATCCAGTCGCTGTCCGGCGACAGGGTCAATCGGATCATCGGAATCGTCAACGGCACAACGAATTTCATCCTGTCGGCGATGGACGAGACCGGCGCGGACTACGACCTCACGCTGAAGGAGGCCACCCGCCTCGGCTACGCCGAGGCCGATCCGACCGCCGACGTGGAGGGCTACGACGCCGCCGCGAAGGCCGCGATCCTGGCCTCGCTGGCCTTCCACACCCGCGTCACCGCCGCCGACGTCTACCGGGAGGGCATCTCCCGGATCACCGGTGAGGATCTCGAGACCGCCGATGCTGTCGGTTGCACCGTCAAACTGCTGGCAATCTGCGAGCGGATCGCCGGCGACCCGTCCCCCGACAAGGGCGGCAAGGAGCGGGTGTCGGTCCGGGTGTACCCCGCCCTGATCCCGCGCAAGCATCCGCTCTCGGCGGTCGACGGGGCCTTCAACGCCGTGGTCGTGGAGGCCGAGAACGCGGGCCGCCTGATGTTCTACGGCCAGGGCGCCGGCGGCGCGCCGACCGCCTCCGCGGTCATGGGCGATCTGGTGATGGCGGCACGGAACAAGTTCTACGGTGGTCGCGCACCGGGCGAATCGGTTTATGCTGAGCTACCGATCGCGCCGATCGGGGACACCCCCACCCGTTACCACGTGAACCTGAAAGTCGCCGACCGCACCGGGGTGCTCCAAGCGGTGGCGGGCGAATTCGCGAAGCACGGCGTCAGCATCTCGACGGTCCGCCAGGAGGGACAAGACGAGGGCGCCCGGCTCGTCGTGGTCACCCACCACGCGGAGGAGTCGGCGCTGGCCGATACCGTGGCAGCGCTCGCCGAATTGGAGTCCGTCACGTCCGTGACCAGCGTCTTGAGATTGGAAGGCACCGAAGAATGAGTACAGGAGTGCAGCCGGCGGCTGTGCACACTCCCTGGCCCGGATTGATCGCCGCCTATCGCGACCGGCTCGCGGTCGGCGCCGACTGGGAGCCGGTGACGCTGTTCGAGGGCGGCACCCCGCTGGTACCCGCGCATCACCTGTCGGAGCTGACCGGCTGTGAGGTCCATCTCAAGGTCGAGGGACTCAACCCGACCGGTTCCTTCAAGGACCGCGGCATGACCATGGCGATGACCGACGCCAAGGCTCGCGGCCAGAAGGCCGTGCTGTGCGCCTCCACCGGCAATACCTCGGCCTCGGCCGCAGCCTACGCCACCCGAGCGGGCATGCACTGCGCGGTGCTCATCCCGCAGGGCAAGATCGCGATGGGCAAGCTGGCCCAGGCGGTCATGCTGGGCGCCAAGATCATTCAGGTGCAGGGCAACTTCGACGATTGCCTGGAGCTGGCGCGCAAGGTGACCGCGGAATTCCCCGAGGTCGGCCTGGTCAACTCGGTCAACCCGGCCCGCATCGAGGGACAGAAGACCGCGGCGTTCGAGATCTGCGACGCCCTCGGCCGGGCCCCCGACGTGCACGCGCTGCCGGTCGGCAACGCGGGGAACATCACCGCGTACTGGAAGGGCTACAGCGAGTACCACGCCGACGGGGTCACCGCTGTGCGCCCGCGCATGCTGGGCGTGCAGGCCGCCGGGGCGGCGCCGCTGGTCAGCGGCTCCCCGGTGAAGAATCCGGAGACCATCGCGACCGCCATCCGGATCGGCGCCCCGGCCTCGTGGAACAGCGCGGTGGCCGCGCAACAGGAATCCGGCGGCGCCTTCCGGGCCGCCACCGACGAGGAGATCCTCGCCGCGTACCGGCTGATCGCGAGCACCGAGGGCGTGTTCGTCGAGCCCGCCTCGGCCGCGAGCGTGGCCGGTCTGCTGGCCGCCCGCGCGGAGGGCTGGCTGGACGCCGGGCTCACCGTGGTGTGCACGGTGACCGGCAACGGCCTCAAGGACCCCGACACCGCACTGTCGGGGATGCCGGAAGTCCAGGCGATCCAGGTCGATCCGGTCGCGGTCGCCCACGAGCTCGAGCTGGCCTGAGTTGAGTTCGCGCGAAGGCCAGGTCATGGCGCGGACCCTGCCCGCCGGTATTTCGGTGACGGCGCGGGTGCCCGCGTCGAGCGCGAATCTGGGCCCGGGTTTCGATTCGCTCGGAATCGCCCTGGGTCTTTATGACGAGATCGTGGTGCGCACGACCGACTCCGGGCTTACGATCCGGGTGGAGGGCGAGGGTGCCAACGATGTACCTTGGGGCCCTTCACATCTCGTGGTGCGAGCGATCGAAAGGGGGTTGGAATCGGCGGGCGTCTGGGCCGACGGCCTGGATGTGTTGTGCCGCAACGTGATTCCACATTCGCGGGGATTGGGGTCCTCCGCGTCGGCAGTGGTGGGCGGGTTGGCCGCGGGCCGCGGCCTGGCCCGCGAGTTCGATCCCGAGCTGGCCGGTGACGATGCCGAATTGGTGCAGCTCGCTTCGGAATTCGAGGGTCATCCGGACAACGCGGCCGCGAGCGTGCTGGGCGGCATCGTGGTGTCGTGGACCGAAACCGGTAGTCCGGCGGACACCGGCGTGAACGGACAGTCCGACCACCACCATCGCCTTTACCGCGCGGTGCGGCTGGATCCGCATACCGCGCTGCGGGCGACCGTGCTGGTTCCCGAGGAGCGTTCCTCGACCGCGCACACCCGCGGCCTGCTGCCCGAGCTGGTTCCACACGGTGACGCGGCGTTCAACGCCAGCCGTGCGGCGCTGGCGGTAGTTGCCTTGACGCAGCGTCCTGACCTGCTGCTACCGGCCACGGCGGACCGCCTGCACCAGGGTTACCGGTCGTCGGCGCTGCCGCTGACGACGGCGTGGATCGCCCGGCTGCGGGAGGCCGGAATCGCCGCCACCGTCTCGGGCGCCGGGCCGACGGTGCTGGCCCTGCACACCGGAGAATTCCCTGGTGAGCTGCGTCAACAGGCCGCCGCGGACGGCCTGCGCGTGGTGCAGCCCGCCATCTCCGACGGCGTGCGGGTGGTTTGACGGCGTGCCTGCCTTGCTGAGCTGACCAGTGGGAGCTATCCTGAGCGAGTCCGTACATCGTGCGCGTCAGTCGCCGGTGCTTCATCAGGGCAATCGCTCCAGCAGGCTCCTTGCTCAGGCTCGGAACCCGGGTCTCGGACGTCGGGGACAGCAACTGGAATGATCACTCCCACCTTTGTGAACCGGTGGCTGTGACCAGGTGGTTGATGGCCGCCGGTCCGGCGGGGCAGGCGATACGGCATCCGAGTTCGGCGCAATGACCGGACTTCGGTACGGAACCCTCGAATAAGCACACGGCAATCGAGGGAAGGAAAGGATCTCCGTGACAGATACGGACCTGCTCGCGACCCCCGGGGTGGATACCGATGCGCGCACCTCGGGCCGCGAAAGTGACTCCGGACAGATTTCGAAGATGAGCGAACAAACCGACGTCGCACGATCGGGGCTGACTGGAATGTTGTTGCCGCAGTTGCGTGCGCTTGCCGGAGAACTCGGTATCCGAGGGACTTCCGGGATGCGTAAAGGCGATCTGATCGCCGCCATCAAGGAAAATCAGGCCTCCGGGTCGGGAAAGCCGACGCGTGAGACCAAGACCGCGGACGCCCGGGACGAGGCGAAGTCCGCGGCTGGAGAGGCGCCGAAGGCCGGTGGGGAGTCCGGCTCGACGAAGGCCGAGGCCACCAAGACCGAATCCGGCGGTAAGTCGGGATCGGCCGAGCAGCAGACGCTGGACGGCGTCGGCGCGGACAAGCCCGCCGAATCGAAGAGCGCCGCGTCGGATTCCGGCGAGGACGGCGGCCGCGAGGGCGGCCAGCGGGGCCGGGGTCGGCAGCGCCGGGGGCGCGAACAGCGTTCCGGCGCAGCGAATGCCGAGGCCGAGGCCAAGGGCGGCGACGCCAAAGCGGAGACCAAGGGGTCCGAGGCCAAGGCCGCCGATTCGAAGCCCGACAGCGAGGCGAAGCCGGAGCAGGAGCAGGGCGACCGCCGCCGCGACCGCAATCAGGGCGGCCAGAACCAGAACAGCCAGAACGGCAACCGCGGTGACAACCGCGGCGACGACGAGGAGTCGGGCCGCGGGCGGCGGGGTCGCCGCTTCCGCGAGCGCCGTCGCGGCCGCGACCGCGAGGGTGGCGGCGGTGGCGGCGAGAGCCGCGATGTCGAGATCCGCGAGGACGACGTCCTGCAGCCGGTGGCCGGGATCCTGGACGTGCTCGACAACTACGCGTTCGTGCGCACCTCCGGCTACCTGGCCGGGCCGAACGACGTGTACGTCTCGATGAACCTGGTCCGCAAGAACGGCCTGCGCCGCGGCGACGCCATCACCGGTGCGGTGCGTGCGCCCCGCGAGGGCGATTCGAGCAATCAGCGGCAGAAGTTCGATCCGCTGGTGCGGCTGGACACCGTCAACGGCGCCGATATCGACAGCGCCAAGCGCCGCCCGGACTTCAACAAGCTGACCCCGCTGTACCCGAATCAGCGGCTGCGGCTGGAAACCCAGCCGAACAAGCTGACCACGCGCGTGATCGACCTGATCATGCCGATCGGCAAGGGCCAGCGCGCGCTGATCGTCTCGCCGCCGAAGGCTGGTAAGACCACGATCATGCAGGACATCGCGAACGCGATCGCGGTCAACAACCCCGAGGTCTACCTCATGGTGGTGCTGGTCGACGAGCGTCCGGAAGAGGTCACCGACATGCAGCGCACCGTGCGCGGCGAGGTGATCGCCTCCACCTTCGACCGCCCGCCGGGCGACCACACCTCCGTCGCCGAGCTCGCGATCGAGCGCGCCAAGCGACTGGTGGAGATGGGGCAGGACGTGGTCGTGCTGCTCGACTCGATCACCCGACTGGGCCGTGCCTACAACAACTCGTCCCCGGCGTCGGGCCGCATCCTCTCCGGCGGTATCGACTCGACCGCGCTGTACCCGCCCAAGCGGTTCCTCGGCGCGGCGCGCAATATCGAGAACGGCGGCTCGCTGACGATCATCGCCACCGCCATGGTGGAGACCGGTTCGACCGGTGACACGGTGATCTTCGAGGAGTTCAAGGGCACCGGCAACGCCGAGCTGAAGCTGGACCGCAAGATCGCGGAGCGGCGCGTGTTCCCGGCGGTGGATGTCAACCCGTCCGGTACGCGTCGCGACGATCTACTGATGAACCCGGACGAGGCGGCGGTCATTCACAAGCTGCGCCGGGTGCTGTCCGGCCTGGACTCGCATCAGGCCATCGATCTACTGATCGACCGGTTGAAGAAGACCAAGAACAACCTCGAGTTCCTGATGACGGTCTCCAAGACCGCCCCGGGCCAGCTGGAGGACTAGCGCCCCAGGCATCGCATTCCCGGCACGCCGAGGTATCCCATTCCCGGCATGCCCAGGCATCGCATTCCCGGCACGCTTTTGGCCGGGACCTCACGGCGGCTCCGTTTCGGCGGGGCCGCCGCGGTGTTGTCGGGGAGAAGAACACGAACCCGATCAGTGTCGCGCCGAGGATCAGGAGCACCAGGATCAGCGCGGTCGCCGAGGTGATGCCGCCCGTCGGAACGGTGTGGGCGGTGTACTCGAGTTCGGGTGTACCGGGTTGTGGGGCGGCGGCGGGGTGTGGTCGCTCGCCCGGCGCCGCCAGCCATCCGATTCCGGCTGTCAGTGCCAGTGCGGCCAGCACCGTACCTGCCGCAATGCGGGCCGCGTGCCTACCCCCCGGCAGCGCGCGGCGCCTCGAGCGCGTCGGGTCTCTCCCGGAAGTCAGGGACCCGGACCTCGTCGCCCCCCGAGCGGCGTAGAGATTCACTGCTGTCCTCTCATGTGATCGCACGGTTTCTCACCTGGCGATACTCTATGAACAACGGTGTTCGTGTTCCTGCGTAGTCGACTACTCGACTTCAGCCTGGCTCGAGAGCTGCGAAGGCGCGTGCCCGGAATTTCAGGGGGGAAGGAGTTGGGGGCAAGGGGGGAACAAACCCGACCCGGGGTGCGTTTTGGGAGCGTGTCAGCGGTTCTGGCATACTGGATCGCTGGTGCGTCTGCTGGTAGAAGGCAGACCATCCCGCCTAGTCGGTTCCGGTTCACGCCCTCGAGCTTCGACGGCGACCCGGCGACCACATCGAAAGGACACCCATGAAGGCAGGAATCCACCCCACGTATGTGGACACGACCGTCGTCTGCGGTTGTGGCAACACCTTCCAGACTCGCAGCACCAAGGAGTCGGGCCACATCAACGTCGAGGTCTGCTCCCAGTGCCACCCGTTCTACACGGGCAAGCAGAAGATCTTGGACACCGGCGGCCGCGTCGCCCGCTTCGAGGCCCGCTACGGCAAGCGCGCCAAGAAATCCGAAGACGCCAAATAACTGTCCCGCCGACGCCCGTCCTGCTCCGCAGGTCGGGCGTCGACGTGTTTGGGGACCTTGGAACTGCGAGGAGTAGTAGCGATGGCCGATAAGACGGCTCCGTCCGCGATCGACGACATCTTGGCCGAGCACGCCGGGCTGGAGATGCAGCTGTCGGATCCGGCGCTGCACAACAGTCCGGGCGAGGCCCGTCGCGTCGGTAAGCGGTTCGCCGAACTCGCTCCCATCATGTCCACCTACACCAAGCTGCAGGCCGCGCGCGACGACCTGGCCGCCGCCCAGGAGCTGGCGGCCGACGACGCCTCGTTCGCCGCCGAGGTGCCGAATCTGGAGCAGCTGGTGTCCGAGCTGGAGCAGGCGCTCACCGACCTGCTCGCGCCGCGCGATGCGCACGACGCCGACGACGTGGTGCTCGAGGTGAAGTCCGGCGAGGGCGGCGAGGAATCGGCGCTGTTCGCCTCCGACCTGGCCCGCATGTACCTCCGCTATGCCGAGCGGCACGGCTGGAAGGTCGAGGTGCTCGACGCCAACGTCTCCGATCTCGGCGGTTACAAAGAGGCGACGCTGTCGATCAAGAGCCGCGAACCCACCCGCGACGGGGTGTGGTCGCGGCTGAAGTTCGAGGGCGGTGTACACCGGGTGCAGCGGGTACCGGTCACCGAATCGCAGGGGCGCATCCATACTTCCGCGGCCGGTGTGCTCATCTACCCGGAGCCGGACGAGGTCGAGCAGGTGCAGATCGATGAGTCCGATCTGCGCGTGGACGTGTACCGGTCCTCCGGCAAGGGCGGCCAGGGCGTCAACACGACCGACTCGGCGGTGCGCCTCACCCATCTGCCCACCGGCATCGTGGTGACGTGCCAGAACGAACGCTCGCAGCTGCAGAACAAGATTCGCGCCATGCAGGTGCTCGCTGCCCGGCTGCAGGCGCTGGCGGAGGAGCAGGCCGACGCGGAGGCCGCCGCGGGGCGGGCCAGCCAGATTCGCACGGTCGATCGGTCCGAACGCATTCGCACCTATAACTTCCCCGAGAACCGGATCACCGATCATCGCATCGGTTTCAAAGCTCACAATTTGGATTCGGTGCTGGATGGTGACCTGGACGCCCTCTTGGACGCCCTGGGTGAAGCAGACCGTGCGGCCCGCCTCGCCGCCGAGTGACCGTGAACCGAGTTCCGTTGCGGCCCGCGATCCTCGAGGCCGCGGAGACCCTGCGGGCAGCGGGAGTGCACAGTCCGCGCGTGGATGCCGAATTCCTGGCCGCGCACGTGCTCGGTGTCGAGCGTTCGCGGTTGGCGTTGATCCCGATGGTGACACCCGAGCAACTCGGGGAGTTCCGCGAGCTGGTCGCGCGGCGCGCGGAACGCGTTCCGCTGCAACACCTCACGGGCAGCGCGGCGATGGGGGAGATCGACCTCGCGGTCGGGCCCGGGGTGTTCGTGCCGCGGCCCGAGACCGAGCTGGTGTTCGCCTGGACGCTGGCGCAGCTGGAGGCGGCCGGGCATGAACACCGTCCGGTCGTGGTCGATCTGTGCACCGGCTCGGGGGCGCTGGCGCTGGCCATCGCGCACGCCCGCCCCGATGCCGAGGTGCACGCGGTCGAACTCGATCCGGCCGCGTTGAGCTGGGCGCGGCGCAATGCCGACCGCTGCGCCGCGGACGGCGACACCCCGATCACCCTGCACGCCGGTGACGTCACCGATTCGCGGATCCTGTCCGAACTCGACGGTCGGGTCGACGTCGTGGTCGCCAACCCGCCGTACATCCCCGTCTCCGCCGAGCTGGATCCCGAAGTGCGCGACCATGATCCGCACCTCGCACTGTTCGGCGGCAGCGACGGCCTGGACGTGATCGGCCCGATGGTGGACACCATCGCCCGCCTGCTCCGCGCCGACGGCGTGACGGCGGTCGAACACGACGACTCCCATGGTTCCCAGGTCGCGGAGCTTTTCCGACTCGCGGGACTCATCGCCGTGGTCGAGCATCCCGACCTGGCAGGCAAGCCCCGCTTCGTCGCCGCCCGCCACGGGCGTGCGGAGTGAGCCCCTACGCGATTTCGAGGCGGCAGATCTCGGCGATCGCGGCGGTATCCCAGTAGAACGGGCGCACCTCGCTGATCCGACCATCGGTGATCTCGACGGTCTGCAGGATCGGGAATGCCAACTCGCGGCCCGTCGCCCGCGCGCGAGCGCGCACGTGGGTCAGCACGACGAGCGGGCTGGCCTTGCTCAGGAACGTCTGCTCCACCATGTCGAAGCGCTCCCATACCCCGCTCATCGCACGGAAGAACTGCTCCATCCCCGCATGCCCGCGCCAGATCCCGCCGTAGGGCAGCGCCGCGGCCTGATACAGCGTGACATCCGGCGCGAAGTACGGCGCCAGCGTCGCGAACGACGCCGAACCCGGCCCTCCGGCCGCGAGGTACTCCGCCTCGGCCCGGTACATACCTTCGAGAACAGCAACGGCAGTCGACGCAGAAGAAGTGGTCATGGCAACCACTATCGAGTGGGACGCCGACCTCCGCTGGCGGAATTCCGCCCCCGCTTTCCGGCGCGTGCGGGAGCGGTATTCGTGCTGGCCGGGATGGTTCGGGCGGGTGCGTACCCCGCCGGGGGGCGTGCGGTGAGACACATTCAATAGACTCCCTGCCGTGAGTACCGTCTACGACTGCTCCGACCCCGACTCGCGGGCCGCCGGTCTGACCGCCGCGCGGACGACCCTGAAATCCGGGCGGCTGGCCGTGATTCCGACCGATACGGTGTACGGCCTCGCCGCCGACGCGTTCGATTCGGCGGCCGTCGCATCGCTGCTCGCCGCCAAGCGGCGCGGGCGCGATATGCCGGTGCCGGTGCTGGTGGGGTCCTGGAACACCATCGACGGGCTCGTGTTCTCCGTGCAGTCGCAGGCGCGCGACCTGATCCGGGCGTTCTGGCCCGGCGGGCTGAGTCTGGTTGTGCGGCAGGCGCCCTCGCTGGCGTGGGATCTCGGCGACGCCCGCGGCACCGTTATGCTGCGCATGCCGCTGCACCCGGTCGCGCTGGAGTTGCTGCGCGAGGTGGGCCCGCTGGCGGTCTCCAGCGCCAATGTCTCCGGGCAGCCGCCCGCCACGACGGTCGACGAGGCTCGCGCGCAGCTGGCCGATCAGGTCGGGGTGTATCTGGACGGGGGCAGTGCCGAGCACGGCCTGCCGTCCACCATCGTCGACCTCACCGCCGATACGCCGCGCATCCTGCGCGAGGGCGCGGTGACGACGGCCCGGGTGGCGGAGGTGCTGGGCCTGTCGCCGGACGAGCTCACGCCCGAGACCGCGCGGTGACGGCCTGCTAGATGGGTTTCAGTCAGAGCGCGGTCGTTCCGCTGCGCGAGCTGCTGCTGGTGCTGCTCGTGTCGGCGGTGGTGACGCTGCTGTCCACCGGTGGCATCCGGGTGCTGGCCATCGCCTTCGGCGCGGTGGCCGTGCCCCGTGAGCGGGACGTGCACTCCAAGCCGACCCCGCGGATGGGCGGCGTCGGCATGTACATCGGCGTGCTCGCCGCGGTGCTGTTCGCGCACCAGTTGCCCGCGCTGCGACGGGGATTCGATTTCGTGCCGGATATCCCCGCGGTATTGGTGGCGGCCACGCTGATCGTGCTGGTCGGCATCGTCGACGACCGGTGGGGGCTGGACGCCCTGACCAAATTCGTCGGCCAGATCACCGCCGCCGGAGTCATGGCGGTGATCGGGCTGAGCTGGGTCGTCATCTACAACCCGTTCAACCAGACCACGGTGGTGCTGGACACGCTGCAGGGCGGCCTGGTGACGGTCGTCGTCACCATCACCATGATCAACGCGATGAACTTCGTCGACGGCATGGACGGTCTGGCCGCCGGGCTGGGCCTGATCTGCGCCGGGGCGGTATTCGTCTTTTCGATGGGCCTGCTCTACGCGCAGGGCGGTGACGTCAGCACCTATCCGCCCGCATTGCTCGCCGCCGCGCTCGCCGGCGCCTGCCTGGGATTCCTGCCGCACAATTTCCAGCCCGCCCGCATATTCATGGGCGATTCCGGATCCATGCTGATCGGGCTGATGCTGGCGGCCATCTCCACTGGCGCCTCGGGCCGAATTCCGCTCAACGGGTACGGGCCGCGCGATATCGTCGGTCTGCTTTCGCCGCTTCTGCTGGTCGGGGCCGTGATGTTCATTCCGGTACTGGACCTGGTATTGGCGATCGTGCGCCGGGTGCGGGCGGGCGTGAGTTTCTCCACTCCGGACAAAATGCATCTGCATCACCGGCTGCTGCAGATCGGCCATTCGCAGCGCCGGGTGGTGCTGACGATCTATCTGTGGGTCGGCGTGCTGGCCTTCGGTGCGGTCGGGACCTCGCTGATCGAGAATCGCCAGGCGGTGGTGCTGATGTTCGCGGCCGGGCTGATCTGCGCGCTGGTGCTGACCGCGGTGCCGTCGCTGCGCGAGGCCGTCGGAATACGGCGCCGGGCACCGCGCGGGGGCGAGGGCGGCGCCGAGTAGAGTGGCCCGCGTGAGCACGGCATCCGAGTACCATCCCGACGCCCCGCTGCGCGCGGCGCTGCGCTACGGCATCGCCGGATTGATCGTGCTGGTGGTGCTGTCCGCCGTGCTGGGGTCGATCTTCGCCGGGCTGCCGGGCCTGTGGGGCGCGCTGATCGGGTCGGCCATCGGCGGTTTCTTCATTCTCACCACCGCGGCACTGGTGCTGTTCAGTGGGAAATTGGAAACCGGCATCCAGGGCATGGTGATGCTGGGGAGCTGGGTGGGCAAGCTGCTGGTGGTGATGGTCGTGGTCGCGGTGCTGCAGCGATTCGACTTCTACAGCCCCACCACGCTGTTCCTCACCGTGGTGGGCGCGCTGCTGATCGTGCTGGGTGCGGAAACGTACGGTCTTCTGCGGCAACGGGTTCCGGTGGTCGACCTGCCGGACGACCACGCGGACCAAGATCGTTCCAACGTTTGAACCCACCCCCTACACGTTGTCGTAGATAGCTTGGTAAACTCTTTACCGTAGGCAGCCAAACCAGGGGCGTTCACAAGGATCGAGCCAGGGTGGCTATGCTTACAGCCGTGCCGGACCTGAGGGGGTTCGGCTCTGCACCGTCGACGATGTCGCCGACGTACAGACGCCAAGGCGGGGTATGCCGACCCGCGCAGCTGCTGACGAACTCGAGCCGACCTGAGTCGACCACAAGATCGTCAATGTCCGATCGAACCGCAGGCGGAAGCATGTCCTGCGGCCCGAACACGGGAGAGAACGCTGAGCGTCACCACTTTGGCGGCCGAGTTTCACGCGCCGTCGCTGTCAGATTTCTTCCCTCCAGCTGTGCTGTTCGAGGGGACGCCTTTCGAGCTCGACCGTTTGATGCTCATCCGCGTCCTGATGACGGCGGTCCTGGTGGCGGTGATGCTGCTGGCATTCCGCAGCCCCAAGATCGTGCCGCGCGGACTGCAGAACATCGCCGAGTCGGGCCTGGTCTTCGTCAAGGAGCAGATCTGCGACGAGGTGCTCGGTAAAGAATCCGGCCGGAAGTTCTTCCCGCTCATCGCGACGATCTTCTTCACGGTGCTGTTCCTGAACTTCTCGGGCATCATCCCCTTCCTGAACATCTCCTCGAACGCGCGAATCGGCATGCCGATTGTGCTGGCCGCGATCGCGTACGTGGCCTTCAACTACGTGGGCATCAAGAAGTACGGCTTCTGGAAGTACATGCGTTCGAGCATCGTGGTGCCGAATGTGCCGATCGCGATGCACGGCCTGCTGATTCCGATCGAGTTCATCTCGACGTTCATCCTGCGCCCGTTCACGCTGACCGTCCGACTCATGGCCAATATGCTGGCCGGACACATCATGCTGGTGCTGTTCTTCAGCGCGACCCAATACTTCCTGTTCGACGGCGCCGCCTGGATGAAGGGCCTGTCCCCGTTCGCGCTGCTCGGTGGATTCGCCTTCACGCTCTTCGAGATCCTGGTGATCTTCCTGCAGGCCTACGTATTCGCGCTGCTCACCGCCGTGTACATCGGACTGGCGCAGCACGCCGACTCGCACTGACCGCACAACCGCACAAGACTGCCCCACCTCGTCGCCCGGCGGGTGGGCAACAGAAAGGGAAAGAAATCTCATGAGCCTCTCCTACGTGGCCGCCGAACTCGCCCAGACCTCCGAGAAGGTCAAGGGCTACGGCGCGATCGGCTACGGTCTGGCCGCCATCGGCCCCGGCATCGGCGTCGGCATCGTCGTCGGTAAGGCGATCGAGGGCCTCGCCCGCCAGCCCGAGCTGCAGGGCACCATCCGGACCAACATGTTCCTGGGCATCGCGTTCACCGAGGCGCTGGCACTGATCGGTCTCGTCGCCGGCTTCATCTTCTGATTGCCATGAACGGGATTCATTTGCTCGCCGAAGAGGCGGCGGAGGACAAAAACCCTCTCATCCCGGAGCCGTACGACATTGTCTGGTCGGCTGTCTGCATCATCATCATCGGGTTCGTCTTCTACAAGTACGTCATCCCGCGCCTGATGAAGGTGCTCGACGAGCGCTCGGACAAGATCGAGGGCGGCATCGCCAGGGCGGAGGCCGCGCAGGCCGAGGCGCAGGCGACCCTGGAGCAGTACCAGCAGCAGCTGGCCGAGGCCCGGCTCGAGGCCGCGCGCATTCGTGAAGACGCGCGCACCCAGGGCCAGCAGATCCTCGCGCAGATGCGCGCGGACGCGCAGGCCGAGGCGGACCGCATCGTGGCTTCGGGCAATGCGCAGCTGGAGGCGCAGCGTCAGCAGATCGTGACCGAACTGCGGGCGGAACTGGGCCACACCGCCGTCGACCTGGCCGAGAAGGTTATCGGACAGTCGGTGTCGGACGAGGCCAAGCAGGCCGCGTCGATCGACCGGTTCCTCGCCGAGCTGGACGAGAAGGCCGGCATCGGGGTCGGAAGGTAGCGACCAGAAAGTGGGAAGCATGTACGCAGCGAGCCGCGAGGCGAGTTCCCGTGCCCGGGAAGCTCTTTCGGCCGCTCTCACCGGGAGCGACTCCGTCGCCGCCACGACGGGCTCCGAACTGTTCGCCGTTGTCGCCGTACTCGACGACCAGCGTTCGCTGCGTGTAGCGCTCGCGGATAAGTCGGTGTCGAGTTCGGCCCGCGCCGAACTGGCCGAACGTGTATTCGGCGGCAAGATCAGCGCGGCCACCCAGGCCGTGCTGACCACGGCCGTCGCCGAGGACTGGTCCCGCACCCGGGACATGGTCGACACGCTGGTTCTGCTCGGCCGGGAGGCGCTGTTGCGCGCCGCGGCCGATCGCGAGCGGATCGACGCCGTCGAGGACGAGCTGTTCCGGCTCGGCCGCATCGTGGAGGACAATCCGGACCTCGAGCAGGCTCTGGCCGCTCGCGGCAAGTCTGCGGCGGACAAGCGTGGCCTGATCGGGCGACTGCTGACCGGCAAGGTCGAGGACATCACGATCCAGCTGGCCGAGCAGGCGGTCAGCCGCTCGCACGGCGACGTCGGCGTCGTCTTCGACCACCTGTCGGATCTGGCGGCGTCGCTGCGCAAGCAGATCGTGGCACACGTGCGTGCCGCGTCGGAACTGACTCCGCAGCAGCGGGAACACCTGGCGGCCTCGCTGCAGCGCATCTACGACAAGCCGGTCACCGTGCACGTGCAGATCGACCCGAGCCTGCTGGCCGGTGTCGTCGTGCGCGTCGGTGACGACGTGATCGACGGCAGCGCCGTCGGCCGACTGCAGCGGCTGCGCCAGTCCCTCGGATAAATCCGGCGCGCCACCCCCGACATTCCAGACCAGACAGCGAGAGCAGGAAGAACCATGGCGGAGCTGACGATCTCCCCCGATGAGATCCGTAGCGCGATCGAGAGCTACACCCAGAGCTACACCCCCGAGACCTCCATCGAGGAAGTCGGTGTGGTCACCGACACCGGCGATGGCATCGCCCACATCAGCGGTCTGCCCTCGGCGATGGCCAACGAACTGCTCGAGTTCCCGGGCGGCGTGCTGGGCGTCGCGCTGAACCTCGAGGACACCGAGATCGGCGCGGTCATCCTGGGTGAGTTCGACACCATCGAGGAGGGCCAGCAGGTCCGCCGCACCGGTGACGTGCTCTCGGTGCCGGTCGGCGACAACTTCCTCGGCCGCGTCATCGACCCGCTCGGCGCGCCGATCGACGGCCTCGGCGAGATCGAGTCCGACGAGCGTCGCGCGCTGGAGCTGCAGGCCGCGTCCGTGCTGGAGCGCCAGCCGGTCGGCGAGCCGATGGCCACCGGCATCACCGCCATCGACGCGCTGACCGCGATCGGCCGCGGCCAGCGCCAGCTGATCATCGGCGACCGCAAGACCGGCAAGACCGCCGTCTGCATCGACGCCATCCTGAACCAGAAGGCGAACTGGGAGTCGGGCGACCCGACCAAGCAGATGCGCTGCATCTACGTCGCCATCGGCCAGAAGGGCTCGACCATCGCCGGCGTCAAGGCCGCGCTCGAGGCGCGCGGCGCGATGGAGTACACCACCATCGTCGCGGCGCCCGCGTCGGACTCCGCCGGTTTCAAGTGGCTGGCGCCCTACACCGGTTCGGCGCTGGGCCAGCACTGGATGTACCAGGGCAAGCACGTGCTGATCGTGTTCGACGACCTGTCCAAGCAGGCCGAGGCCTACCGCTCCATCTCGCTGCTGCTGCGCCGCCCGCCGGGCCGCGAGGCGTACCCGGGCGACGTCTTCTACCTGCACTCCCGCCTGCTGGAGCGCTGCGCGAAGCTGTCCGACGAGCTGGGCGCGGGCTCGATGACCGGTCTGCCGATCATCGAGACCAAGGCCGGTGACATCTCGGCGTTCATTCCGACCAACGTCATCTCCATCACCGACGGCCAGGTCTTCCTCGAGTCCGACCTGTTCAACAAGGGTGTGCGCCCGGCGATCAACGTCGGTACCTCCGTCTCCCGCGTCGGTGGCGCCGCGCAGACCAAGGGCATGAAGCAGGTCGCCGGTTCGCTGCGTCTGGAGCTGGCGCAGTACCGCGAGCTGGAGGCGTTCTCCGCCTTCGCCTCCGACCTGGACGCCGCGTCGCTGGCTCAGCTGGAGCGCGGCGCCCGCTGGGTGGAGCTGCTCAAGCAGTCCCAGTACAGCCCGGTCGCCGTCGAGGACCAGATCGTGTCGATCTTCCTGGTCGACGGCGGCTACTTCGACTCCGTGCCGGTCGGCGACGTGCGCCGCTTCAACGCCGAACTGCTGGAGGACCTGCACCGCAGCGCCGCCGACGCGTTCAAGGCGATCGAGGGCGGCAAGCGGGTCGAGGGTGAGGCGGCCGACCAGTTCAAGGCCGCGACCGACAAGTTCAAGCAGGGCTTCCTGGCCTCCGACGGCAGCCGTGTCGTGAACGAGGCCGCCGCGGGCGATCTGGACCACGAAGAGGTCGAGTCGCTGTCGGTCACCCGTAAGCACGTCGAGAAGTAACGACTCGATGAGCGCCGCAGTCGACTACAGAATGAAGGGAGTGTGACGTATGGCCAGCACCCGCGAACTGCGCTCCCGCATTCGTAGTGTCAATTCGATCAAGAAGATCACCAAGGCCCAGGAGCTGATCGCCACTTCGCGCATCACGAAAGCGCAGGCTCGTGTCGCCGCCGCGAAGCCGTTCGCGGAGGAGATCACCAAGGTGCTCGGCGAGTTGGCCGCCGCCTCGGCCAATCTCGCGCATCCGCTGCTGACCGAGCGGCCCAATCCGAGCCGGGCCGCGGTGCTGGTCATCACCAGCGACAGCGGCCAGTGCGGCGGCTACAACTCGAACGTGCTCAAGCGCGCCGAGGAACTGTTCACGACGTTGCGCTCCAAGGGCAAGGAGCCGGTGCTGTATGTGATGGGCGCCAAGGGCCTGACGTACTACACCTTCCGCAACCGTCGCCCGACCGGGTCGTGGGCCGGTTTCTCGCAGCGGCCGCACTACACCGACGCGTCGGCCGCCTGCAACCACCTGGTGGAGGCCTTCATGGCCGGCGCCGAGGGCGAGGTACCGACACCCGACGGCGCGGACACGATGGCGGGTGTGGACGAGATCCACATCGTCTACACGCGGTTCGTGTCGATGCTGTCGCAGGTGCCGGAGGTGCGCCGGCTGGCGCCGATCCAGGTCAGCTTCGTCGACGAGAACTACGAGCTGGGCGAGGACTTCGTGTCCGATAGCCCCAACGCGGTCGTGACCGCGCAGTACGAGTTCGAGCCCGATGCGGACACGCTGCTCGGCGCGCTGCTGCCGAAGTATGTGAACACCCGCATCTACTCGTCGTTGCTGGAGGCCGCGGCCTCGGAGTCGGCCGCGCGCCGCACCGCGATGAAGGCAGCCACCGACAACGCCACGGATCTGGTGAACACCCTGACCCGCCAGGCGAACTCGATCCGGCAGGCCAACATCACGCAGGAAATCAGCGAAATCGTCGGCGGCGCAAACGCGCTGGCAGCAAGTCCTAGCGACTAAGCCCGAGCCCAGGAAGAGAAACAATGACCGCAGCAGTTACTGCAGAAAACACTAGCCGGGCGGGCGCTGGCACTGGCCGCGTCGCCCGAGTCATCGGCCCCGTCGTGGACGTCGAGTTCCCGCGCGGCGCCATCCCCGAGCTGTACAACGCCCTGCACGCCGAGGTCACGCTGCCGTCGGTGGCCAAGACCCTGACCCTCGAGGTGGCGCAGCACCTGGGCGACAACATCGTCCGCACCATCTCGATGCAGCCGACCGACGGCCTGGTCCGCGGCGCCGAAGTGCGCGACACCGGCAAGCCGATCTCGGTGCCGGTCGGCGACGTCGTCAAGGGCCACGTCTTCAACGCCCTCGGCGACTGCCTGGACTCCCCGGGCACCGGCCGCGACGGCGAGCAGTGGGGCATCCACCGCGAGCCGCCGGCCTTCGACCAGCTCGAGGGCAAGACCGAGATCCTGGAGACGGGCGTCAAGGTCATCGACCTGCTCACCCCGTACGTGAAGGGCGGCAAGATCGGCCTGTTCGGTGGTGCCGGTGTCGGCAAGACCGTGTTGATCCAGGAGATGATCACCCGTATCGCGCGCGAGTTCGCCGGTACCTCGGTCTTCGCGGGCGTCGGCGAGCGCACCCGTGAGGGTACCGACCTGCACCTGGAAATGGAAGAGATGGGCGTCCTGCAGGACACCGCCCTCGTCTTCGGCCAGATGGACGAGCCGCCGGGCACCCGTATGCGGGTGGCGCTGTCCGCACTGACCATGGCGGAGTACTTCCGCGATGTGCAGGGCCAGGACGTGCTGCTGTTCATCGACAACATCTTCCGTTTCACCCAGGCCGGTTCCGAGGTGTCGACGCTGCTGGGCCGCATGCCCTCGGCCGTCGGTTACCAGCCGACCCTGGCCGACGAGATGGGTCAGCTGCAGGAGCGCATCACCTCGACCCGCGGCCGCTCGATCACCTCGATGCAGGCGATCTACGTGCCCGCCGACGACTACACCGACCCGGCGCCGGCGACCACCTTCGCCCACCTGGACGCGACCACCGAGCTGTCGCGCCCGATTTCGCAGAAGGGCATCTACCCCGCCGTCGACCCGCTGACCTCGACCTCGCGCATCCTCGAGGCCTCGATCGTCGGCGACCGGCACTTCGCGGTGGCCGACGAGGTGAAGCGGATCCTGCAGAAGTACAAGGAGCTGCAGGACATCATCGCCATCCTCGGCATGGACGAGCTCTCCGAGGAGGACAAGGTCCTCGTCGGCCGCGCCCGTCGCCTGGAGAAGTTCCTCGGCCAGAACTTCATCGTGGCCGAGAAGTTCACCGGTCAGCCGGGTTCGGTGGTGCCGCTGGAGCAGACCATCGACGACTTCGACCGGGTCTGCAAGGGCGAGTTCGACCACCTGCCGGAGCAAGCGTTCAACTCCTGCGGTGGCCTGGACGACGTCGAGGCGGCCGCGAAGAAGATCGCCGGGAAGTAGTCCACCATGGCCGATATGTCAGTTGATCTGGTCGCCATCGAACGGCGGCTGTGGTCGGGGCGGGCGAGTCTCGTCATCGCCGAGACCACCGAGGGTCAGATCGGTATTCTGCACGGCCACGAGCCGCTGCTCGGCCAGTTGGTCGAGGGCGGCACCGTGACCATCGTCAGCACCGAGGGCGAGCGCATTGTCGCCGCCGTGCACGGCGGCTTCTTTTCGGTGACCGCGTCGTCGGTGCGGATTCTCGCCGAATCGGCGGAATTCGCCGCCGATGTGGACGTCGCTGCCGCGCGGTCGGTGCTCGCCGACCCGAACGCCTCCGAGCAGGATCAGAATATGGCGCGCGGACAGGTGCGCGCGGCGGAGGCCGCGGGCGCCCGATAACGCGCCGAATTATCTCACGAAGGCCCCCGGGGAATTGCCCCGGGGGCCTTTGCTGTTAACATCTGGCAACGGTCCGATCGTGACCGAACTCGCCGATTTGTCTCCTCGGCTTTCTCGGCTTTTTCAGCTTCACCTGAAGTACCCAGCATTACCTCAGCACCGATTGGTTGGCGCACGCGTGGTTGCCACGGATAGTACGGGCGGCCTCGCCACGATGAGCGAGGGGTGGATGAACAAGTACCAGGTAGCAGGGCTGCGCTGGATCGCGCGAATCGGCGCGGCCGCGGCAATTCTCGTGACCGCGGTCGGATTGTGGTCGCCCGGTGCGGCCCGTGCCGACACATTCGTGCCGCTGCCGGACGGGCACATCGAGGGCCCCGGGGTGAAAATCACCAATGTCGGTGAGCGCGCGGTTATCTCGCCGTCGCTGGCAGCCAACGGCGCCGGGCGTACGGCATGGGTCAGCGGCAATGTCACGGTGGACATCGAAACCCCGGAGGGGGAAGTAGGGCCCAACAACGGCGCGCTGAACGAGCCGGGGACGAACAACTCGTCGACGCACGGCTCCTCCGGACTCACCGTCGGCTATATCGTCGGATGCCAAGTGGCGCTGGGGAATTTCGGTCCGTCGCTGGCCGTGACACTGTCGCAGACTCCGTCGGCCGCCGCCGGGCTGTCGTTCCCGATCAGCCCCGGCGAGGTGAAGTGGGTGCAGATCAACAACAAGGATATGAAGAAGTCCGGGCAGTACTACCTGAATTACCGGGACGTCCCGATGGATGTGCAGGGCTGCGCCGGCTATGCGCAGGCCCGCAGCTTCGCGGTGGTCGAGGTCATCGGCCCCGACTACCAGAAACTCACCCTTTACGGACAGCCGTTCAGCATCGGCTGACATCGGCCACGGAATGCGAAAGGAAAACGCATGACCCGCGATACTGCTTTGCGATGTGGCCGGATGACCGGACTGGCGGCCGCGATCGCCGTCGCCATAGGACTGTGTTCCTCGGGCGCCGCGAACGCCGATACCTTCGTTCCCTTGCCCGGCGGTTCGATCACCACCACGCTCGGCGACGGGACAGAGGTCACCCTGTCCATCGTGGACGAGTCGGCGAAGATAAGCGGCTCGATGGGCGCCACGCCGCTGCATCGCAATGTCTGGACGAGCGGCCGCGTCGTGGCGGATGTGTCCGGACCGGGCGCGAGCAGCGCCAGCATCCAGTTGAATCCCGGATATGTGGTCGGATGCCAGGTCGATATCGCCTCGCTGAATTCGGAAGGGACCGATACCCAGGGCACCACGGCCGGTGCGAACGGTGGGCTGACGCCGCAACCGCCGGTCATCGGCGCCACGGAGACGCTGACCCTGGGGCCGGGCCAGGCCGTCGCACGGTACGTGCTCGATATCGAGCAGCCGGACGATTACGGCAACGAGGACCACAAGCGGCATCCGACCGTGAAGGGCTCGCACGCGAGCGTCCGCTGGACCGACGAGACCTTCGCGGTGAACGGCTGCGGCGGATACGCGCAGGCCCGGGCGTTCACGATGGCCGATGTCGCCACCGAGGCAGGGGAAAGCATGATCACCGTGTGGGGCGCGCCGTTCAGCATCGGATGACCCCACGGGGCAGCGGGATTCGACCCGTCGGATGCGGCGAATACGGGTCCCGCGCACCCGCCCCCGATTACGCTGTGTGCCACGCCCGCTGTCGGGGTGTACCCGGCGCACCGCGCTTCGGGACGGTTTGTAGACTCGCCCCAACGGTGACCTTGTTCGGGATGACACGGCACCCGCAACAGCACAGGGGCAAAGGTGAAGGGACGGACCTGGATTGCAGACCGGGATGGTGCTTCTTCTCATTCTGGTGCTGCTGCTCGTCGCCCTGGCGCTGATTTCCATCTATCGGTTCGTCATGTTGCGCCGCGGCGGAACCGCCGCGATCCTGCGCATATTGCCCGCCAAGGGCGGTCAGGGCTGGCGGCACGGCCTGATTCGCTACGACGAGGACCGCCTGGTTTTCTTCAAGCTGACCAGCCTGAAACTCGGAGCCGACGCGTCCATTCGCCGCCTGGGGATCGAGGTCGTGGATCGGCGCGGCCCGGTCGGCGACGAATTCGACATCATGACCGACGACATCATCGTGATCGCGGTGTCCGACGGCGACGGCAGCTACGAACTGGCGCTGGATCGCGGCGCCTTGGCCGCCTTCCTCTCCTGGGTAGAGTCCCGCCCGTCCGAGCGCATCCGCCGCAGACCCCCCCGCCTCTCAGGCTCCTAGCCCCGCGCCACCCCCTCTCGTGTCCTTAGTGCCTGAGCCACCTGCTACGCGTGTTTTTGGTGCCTGAGCCATCCGCTACGCGTGTTCCTAGTGCCTGAGCCACCCCGCTACTCGTATTCTCAGACCCTGCGCCACCCCGGTTATTCCGGCGTCTGCGGCCTCCCTATTTCCGGCATGCTTTTGGCCGGAATCCACCTCGCAGACGCCCGATTCCGGCCAACAGCATGCCGGAATAGGGGGCCGGTCTTGCCACGGGACCACAGGCGTCGGGGCGCTAGGGTGAATGTGTGAGCGTGCACCTGACTCGGATCTATACCCGCACCGGCGACGACGGCAGCACCGGTCTGAGCGATTTCTCCCGGGTGGCCAAGACCGACCCGCGGCTGGTGGCCTACGCCGACTGCGACGAGACGAACGCGGCGATCGGCGTCGCGATCGCATTGGGGGCGCCGAGCCAGGAGATCGCGCAGGTGCTGCGGCAGGTGCAGAACGACCTGTTCGATGCGGGCGCCGACCTGTCGACCCCGGTGGTGGCGGAGCCGAAACACCCGCCGCTGCGCATCACCCAGCCCTATATCGACCGCCTAGAGAAATGGTGCGACGAATTCAATGCCGAGCTGGCTCCGCTGAATTCGTTCATCCTGCCCGGCGGCACGCCGCTGGCCGCGCTCCTGCACACCGCCCGGACGGTGGCCCGCCGCACCGAGCGCTCGGCGTGGGCGGCGGTCGCGGCGTATCCCGACGACACCTCGGCGCTGCCCGCGAAGTACCTCAACCGGCTGTCGGATCTGCTGTTCATCCTGGGCAGGGTGGCCAACCCGGACGGTGACGTGCTCTGGCGCCCCGGCGCCTCCGCCGACGGCCCGGAGTCCTAGTTCAGGCTCCGGAACTCACGGTGTGGCCGGTCCGTCAATACCCTTGCCACTCAAGGAATTTCCGTGTGGTCGCACCGCATTCACCGGTTCGCGCCGCGTGGGTCCGCCGGTGGCTCGACTGCGACGCCCGGACGGACTGGCCACCATCGGGAGTCGGGCCCACTAGGCTGACCCCCGTGAGTGAACGGTTTCTGGTGACCGGGGGCAGTCGGCTCGTCGGCGAGGTGGCGGTCGGCGGTGCCAAGAACAGCGTGCTCAAGCTGATGGCCGCCGCGCTGCTCGCCGAGGGTACGACGACGATCACGAACTGTCCGGACATCCTCGACGTGCCGCTGATGGCCGACGTCCTGCGGGGCCTGGGCTGCGATGTCGTGGTCGACGGCTCCGTGGTGACCATCGCCACGCCGACGGAGCCGAAGTACCACGCGGATTTTCCGGCGGTGACGCAGTTCCGGGCCTCGGTCTGCGTGCTCGGGCCGCTGATGGCCCGGTGCAAGCGCGCGGTGGTGGCGCTGCCCGGCGGCGACGCGATCGGCTCGCGCCCGCTGGACATGCACCAGACGGGCCTGCGGCTGCTGGGGGCGACCAGCGAAATAGAGCACGGCTGCCTGGTCGCCCGCGCCGACGAACTGCAGGGCGCCCGCATCCGGCTGGACTTCCCGTCGGTCGGCGCGACCGAGAACATCCTGATGGCCGCGGTGCTGGCCGAGGGGGAGACGGTCATCGACAATGCCGCGCGGGAGCCGGAGATCGTCGACCTCTGCACGATGCTGACCAGGATGGGCGCGCGGATCAGCGGCGCGGGCACCTCGGTGCTGACCATCGACGGCGTGCGCAAGCTCTCGCCCACCGACCATCAGGTGATCGGCGATCGCATCGTCGCCGCGACCTGGGGTATCGCGGCCGCCATGACGCTCGGCGAGGTTCGGGTCACCGGCATCAATCCCAAGCACCTGTCCCTGGTACTGGACAAGCTGCGCTCCTCGGGCGCGCGAATCTCGTTCGAGCCGGACGGGTTTCGGGTCTTGCAGGCCGAGCGTCCGCGCGCCGTGAACTTCTCGACACTGCCCTTCCCCGGGTTCCCGACCGATCTGCAGCCGATGGCGATCGGGCTGGCGGCTATCGCGGACGGCACGTCGATGATTACCGAGAACGTCTTCGAGGCGCGGTTTCGCTTCGTGGAGGAGATGATCCGGCTCGGTGCCGACGCCCGGACCGACGGGCATCACGCGGTGGTGCGCGGCATACCGCGACTGTCGAGCGCACCGGTGTGGTCGTCCGATATTCGGGCGGGCGCGGGTCTCGTACTGGCCGGTCTCGTCGCCGACGGCGTCACCGAGGTCCACGACGTGTTCCACATCGATCGCGGGTATCCGGAGTTCGTCGAGAACCTGCGCTCCCTCGGCGCCGATGTGCAGCGCGTCAGCTGATCATCGAACCGGCCTTGACCAGGCGATTTGACATCGATTCTGGTGCCACGTAACTTATTCCAGGTCAGAGCGACACGGACGCCGACCCGGGCCGAGAGGCCAGGGACACGAGGTGGGACGATGAGCGCCTGACGATCACACTGGTTCGAACCGAGGCACGGATTTGGTTCCGCGTCCAAGGGCGAGCTAAGCTGTTGAAGTTGCCCAGCCGATCGACCGGGATGATCCCATGAGATTGTTGGTGCGTGTGTTCTTTGAGAACTCAATAGTGTGTCGATGAATGTCAGTGCCAAATTGTTTTTGGTTCCGGCGCTTACACCCCCGTGTGGGTGTCGGATTTTTTGTCAGCTATTTTCCGGCTGGCGTTTTAGTTAGGTTTTCGGACTCTGGTTCGAGATACTTTTGATTGGCCTTCGGGCGAGTCTAGAGTCTT
>NZ_BAAGSM010000019.1:0-120349 GCF_054782435.1 Nocardia thraciensis | reverse complement strand
CGCCGCACTCACCTGCTACAAGAAACTCACGAAGGCGAAATCAGCGACATGAGACACGGTCTTATCGACCAGTTGAAACGCGACTTTCCCGAGCGTTTCATCGAGCAGGCTATTCCGCGTCATGTAGCCCGCGAGATCCTTGCCCTTGGCATGGCACGCGAACCGGGTCAGCTGCTCGAATTGCCGGGCGTCGGCGAGAAGGCGCGCCAGCAGAAGGCCCGGTGGAAAGAGGAACGTGCTCGCGCAGAGCGAGAGCAGAAGGCCCGCGAAGAAAAGTCGCGGGTGCGGAAGGAAGCGGCCGAACGGGCGGCGCGCGAGTTCCCGACGATGGGAGAGATGCTGGCGCGCAAGCATGGGGAGTCACAGGCGGCGGAAAAGGGTGTCCGAACGGAAGCGGACGCAGCCGAGAAAACTCGCCAGCGAGAAACCGATGCAGCCGAGGAGGCGAAGAAGGCTCGCGAGGCCGCCGACCAGGTGGCACAGCAACGTCAGCGGGAGGCGGCTGCCCGGACCGCCGAACACGCTCAGCGGGCGCGGGAAGCGGCGGCGAAGCATCAACCCGGCGACATGGCACGCGAGGTGGCCGACCTGTTACGGGTCAGCCAGCCGACTCCGGGTGTCGAACCGCCGTCCCGCGCTGCTGTCGAGGCAGCGCGCACGCGCGCCGGTCGGGAGGAACGTGGGGTAGAACGGGGGATCGATCCACGATCCCGGCGGTGCTAGTTCGGTGACACCCGTAGTGCGGCAGCTGTTTTGGAGTCCTCGCACCCCGTGATCTGCTCCGGCGTCCCCTCGCACAGCACCCGCCCGCCATGGCGGCCCGGCCCCGGGCCCAAATCGATAACCCAGTCGGCGGCGCGGATCACGTCCACGTTGTGTTCGATCACGACCAGCGTGTTTCCCTTGTCTACCAAGCGGTTCAGGACTTCGAGCAGGGTGTCGATATCGGAGAGGTGTAGGCCCGTGGTGGGCTCGTCGAGGACGTAGAGGGTGTGCTGGTCGGGGCGGGCGAGTTCCTTGGCGATCTTCAGGCGCTGGCATTCGCCGCCGGACAGGGTGGTCAGCGACTGGCCCAGGCGCAGGTAGCCCAGGCCCACCTCGTCCAGGTGACGGAGCGCGCGGTCGATCGCCGGGACGGGCAGCCGCCGGGTCGCCTCCGCGACGGTGAGGTCGTCGATATCGGCGATGGACAGCCCGTCGACGGTATAGCCGAGCACCTCGTCGGTGAACCGCCGCCCGCCGCACGCCTCGCACACCACCTCCTGCCCGTCCATGAACGCCAGGTCGGTGTAGATCACGCCCGCGCCCTTGCACACCGCGCACGCCCCGGCCGAGTTGGCGCTGAACAGCCCGGCACTCACCCCATTGCGCTGCGCGAGCAGCTTGCGAATCGCCGGGGCGATGCCGGTATAGGTGAGCGTGGTCGACCGCCGGTTGGTGCTGACCGCCCGCTGGTCGACCACGGTGGCCGGATGCTGCTCGATCAGTTCGGCGACCAGGCTCGACTTACCCGACCCCGCGACTCCGGTGAGCGCGGTCAGCACGCCGGTCGGAACGTCGACGGACACATCGCGCAAGTTGTTGCGGCTGGCGTTCTCGATCCGCAGCTTGCCCGCCGGCACCCGCGGCGTCCGGGCCGTGCGCCGTGACCGCAGCCCGTGACCGGTCGGCGTGTCGGCCGCCAGCAGCGCGTCGAATCCCCCTTCGAACACCACCCGTCCGCCACCGTCGCCCGCGCCCGGGCCGATCTCGACGATGTGGTCGGCCGCCCGCATCACATCCGGGTCGTGCTCCACCACCAGCACCGAATTTCCCTTGTCCCGCAATGATTTCAGCAGCCCGGTCATGGGCGCCACGTCGTGCGGGTGCAGGCCGACGGTCGGCTCGTCGAAGACGTACAGCATCTCGATCAGGCTGCTGCCGAGATGCCGGACCGTCTTGATGCGCTGGGATTCGCCGCCGGACAGCGTGGTCGTGGGCCGGGCCAGCGACAGGTAGCCGAGGCCGATCGAATCCAGCGCCTCCAGCTTCTCGTGCAAGGCCGCGACCACCGGCGCCACATTCGGATCGCGCACGCCGATGACGACCCCGGCCAGCTCCTCGATCTCCATCCGGCTCATCTCGACGATGGTGTGACCCAGCACGCGGGCCGTGCGCGCCGCCTCGTTCAGGCGTTCGCCGTGGCAGTCGGGACACGGCGTCGAGTGGGTGAACCGCTCCACGACCGCGCGCTTGTGGTCCGACAGGGTGTCGGCGGTGTGCACGTAGATCCGCTCGAACCGCTCGACGACCCCCTCGTAGTCCTGCGGCGGTTTGGTGCCCAGCCGCGCGGCCGCGTCGCCGCCGTACAGCAGCGCCTCCCGCTCTCGCGCCGACCACTCCCGCAGCGGCGTCCGCGGATCGAACGACCCGATATCGGCGTACTGCCGGTACCAGTACTGTCCGTTGCCGAAGCCGGGAAGCAGGATCGCGCCCTCCTCCAGCGACTTGTCCAGGTCGAGCAGCCGGTCCACCTCGGTGGCGAGGGTCTCGCCCAGGCCCGCGCAGGTGGGGCACATCCCGGCCGGGTCGTTGAACGAGAAGTGGTTCGACTCGCCGACATACGGCTCGCTCACCCGCGAGAACAACAGGCGCAGATATGTGTACGCGTCGGTGATGGTGCCGACCGTGGATCGGGCATTGCCGCCCAGCCGCTTCTGGTCGATCACCACCACCGGCGACAGCCCCTCGATCAGATCGACGTCCGGGCGGCTCCAGCGCGGCAGCCGGTTGCGCACGAACGGGGGATAGGTCTCGTTCACCTGATATCCGGCCTCCGCGGCAATGGTGTCGAAGACCAGCGACGACTTGCCGGAGCCGGAGACGCCCGCGAACACCACCAGCTGCCCGCGCGGGACATCGATGTCGATGTGTTTCAGGTTGTTCGTCCGCGCGGCGCGAATACGAATATCAGCCATATCCCCAACCTACGAACAGATGTGGACAGATCATGACCGCATCTTGTGGATGATGGGCTATATGTGGATAACCGTTGATCACACCGGCACGCGTCGGGTCGGCTCGGAGCCGGGTCGACCCCGGCGTTGACCATGAGCGACCCGGCCTGGCCCCGCGAGGGCGACCGAGCCGACGTCACCCGCCGCGCCCTCGAACTACTGGCCTATCTCCAGACCGGCCGCCGCTTCAGCGGTGCCGAACTGGCCGAACGCTTGGGAATCAGCCCGCGCACGGTGCGCCGCGATGTGGAGCGACTGCGCGACTACGGCTACCCGGTCACAACGCAGCCCGGCCCGGGCGGGTTCTACCGCCTGACGGCGGGAACCACCTTGCCGCCCATGGTCTTCGACGACGACGAGGCCGTGGCGACCGTCGTGGGCCTGGGCTTGCTGGCCGCGACCACCGGCGGCCCGGAGGCCGGGGGCATCGGCTCGGCCGCCGACCGGGCCTTCGGCAAGATCGACCAGTTCCTGCCCAAGCGGCTGCGTTCCCGGGCGGTCGCCGTCCGCACCACGGTCGAGGCCGCGACCCAGCTCGCGCCCGCCCTCGATGCCGAGGTGCTGACCGCCCTCGCCGCGGCGGCCGCGCGACACGAGCATGTCGCGTTCACCTACACCTCGCCCGCGGCCACCACGCGCCGCCGGGTCGAGCCGTATCGGCAGGTGCATATGCATCTGCGCTGGTATCTGCTGGCCTGGGACCTCGATCGCGGCGATTGGCGCACTTTCCGCGTCGACCGGATCGGCGAGCTCGAGGTCGCCGCCACGCGATTCACCCCGCGCCCGCTGCCCGCCGAATCGGCCACCGAGTACCTGCGCGAAGCGCTCACGACGGGACGGCATCGCGCCGTGGTTCTCGTCGACGCACCCGCCGAACTCGTCGCCGACCGGTTGAAGTGGCAGGACCGCACGATCGAGGCGGTGGCCGATAACCGGTCCAGGGTCACCACGTGGATCGACTCCTTCGAATGGCTGGTGCTCCAGCTCGCCTTTCTCGACACCGATTTCGTCATCGAGGAGCCCGCGGAATTCCGGGAGCGCTCCCGGGCCATGGCCGCCCGCCTGCACCGTGCCGGAGACGAAAGACCTGGTAGCAAGGCCGTTGAGGATGCCAACGATTGAACTTTGTGCAACTATCCTCGCGGGTATGCCTCGCGACTCGCTGACCCGGGAACAAATCGTCCGCACCGCCATCGAACTGTTGGACGACGAGGGTCTGGACGGCCTGAACATGCGCAGTCTCGGCAAACGGCTCGACGCGGCCGCCACCGCGATGTACTGGCATGTGCAGAACAAGGACAATCTGGTCCGGCTGGCCGGGGACGAGGTGTGGCAGGAGATCGAGCTGCCCGATCTGGACGAACTCGGCTGGCGCGCCGCCGCCGAAGCCCTGGCCACCGGCATGCACTCGGTGCTCGAGCGGCATCCGTGGATGGTGCAGGCGATGGCGGGCTACCTCATGTACGGGCCCGGCAAGTCCCGCTTCGACGATCTCTCCCTTGCCGTGTACGAGCGCGCCGGATTCTCCCCCGCCGCCGCGGATCGGGCGCTCGCCGCGGTGTTCACCTACGTGCTGGGCAATGTCGTCGGCGCCGCGGCCACCGTCTCGCTGCGGCGGCGGCTGGGCCGCGACGGCGGCGATCCCGAGCAGCGGATGGCCGAGGCCATGGCCGCGGCGGTCGAGATCGCCGCCGACTTCCCGCACGTGCGCGCTCGCATCGATCAGCCCACGGACTACAACGAGGCCCCGGGCCGCAGCTTCGAATACGGTCTGGCGTGCCTGCTCGACGGATTCGCCGCGCGGCTCGCGCAGCAGCCGTTGTGACAATTCCACAGCAACGGGTAGGCACATCGCGGCCACGAGTCGATTCCGTAACAAATCGGGCGCGAAATTCGGTGCCGGGCTGGCACCATTGAGCCATGACTTCGCGGAGCGACGACGCGCCCGCGCCGCGGTCCCAGCGCCGGCGCACCCCACCCCCCACCGAGCCCACTGCTGAGCTCGGTGCCGCAGTGTGGGCCGAGCGGGCCGACCGGGCCGAATCCGCGCTCGTATCACGGCATTTGCGCATGCTGTGGCTCGTCCCGGGGGCGGAACTGGCGGTCGTGGGCTGGCCCGCGACACTGGCCGAGCGCGCCTTCTTCACCTGGCACTACTGGTGGCAGGCGCATCTGATCGACGTCGCGGTCGATGCGGCCAACCGGGAGCCGACCCCGGTCCGCAAGCGTCGGATCGCCGCCATCGCGCACGGCCACCGCATCCGCAATATCACCGGCTGGACCAACAACTACTACGACGATATGGCCTGGCTGGCAATCGCTTTGGAACGCGCCGAGCGCATTCAGGGCATCACCGAGGTGCGCGGCGGTCTGATCGCGCTGCGGCAGGACCTGTCGGCCGGGTTCGATCCGCAGATCGGCGCCGTGCCGTGGCGCAAGGGTTCCGACTTCTTCAACGCTCCCGCCAACGGCCCGGCCGCTATCGCACTGGCCCGCTTCGGCGAATACGAGCGGGCCGCGGAGATCGCCGACTTCCTGGACAAGACGCTGCGTGACCCCGATACCGGCCTGATCTTCGACGGCATCCACCTGCCGTCCGGGGAACTGGAGCGCCCGGTGTTCAGCTACTGCCAGGGCGTGGTGCTCGGCCTGGAGACCGAATTGGCCGTCCACACCGGCGAATTCGAGCATATCGAGCGGGTGCAACGGCTGCTGCGCGCCGTCGAGGAGCACCTCACCAGCGGCGGCATCGTCACGGGCGGGGGCGGTGGCGACGGTGGCCTGTTCAACGGGATCCTGATCCGCTACCTGGCGCACGTGGCGCTGATGCTGCCGGGGGACAGCACCGAGCAGCGGACGGCGCGGCGCACCGCGGCCGCGATCGTCACCGCGTCGGCCCGAGCGGCCTGGGACCATCGGCTGGAGGTCGAGGGGGATCCGCTGTTCGGCAGCGACTGGAGCAAGCCCGCGGAGCTGCCCACCGGCACGGCCGGTGCCTCGTACTTCACCTCGGGCGGCTCGGTGACCTCGTCCAAGACGCCCGAACGCGATCTGTCGGTGCAGCTGTCGGGCTGGCTGCTGATGGAGTCCGCGCACCTGGTGACGGCCGCGGGCCTCTGATCATTCGCGCTCGCGGGGAGCGCGCGCGGCGGAGACGGTGCAGTCGGCCTCGGCGTGCGGTACGTCGAGGTCGAAATCCTCGGCGGGGCGCGCCATCTCGATCCGGTACTGCCGGATGCCCAGCGCCGTGCCCACGATCAGGGTGACGACCAGCGTCCCGATCACCATCGGCATCAGCCACGACACCTGCTCCAGGAACCCGCCCGCGTAGTAGCCCACCAGCAGCAGCACCGGCGCCCAGATCACCGCGCCGATCGAGCTGGCGATCGTGTAGCGGCGGTGGTCCATCCCCGCGGCGCCCGCGACCAGCGGGCACAGCGTGCGCACCCACGGAATCCAGCGGGCGACCAGCACGGCCGCGAAGCCGTGCCGCTGCAGCAGTTCGGACACCCGGGTCAGATTCCGGGTGTTGATATAGCGGCCGTTCTTGCGGGCCACCAGGTGGTGGCCGGTGCGATTGCCGATGACGTAGCCGACCTGGTTACCGGCTATCGCGGCGATCATCGTGGCCACGGCCAGCCCCCACACCTGGGGGTGGCCGGTGGTGTGCGAGGCCAACACGATTCCGGCCGTCAGCAGCATGGAATCGCCGGGCAGGAACAGGCCGATGATGAGTGCGCACTCGAGGAACACGAAGACGATGACGACGGTCCAGACGAGTGCCGGCCCGGCGGACTGCAGCGGATCCAGTCCGCCCAGTGCGAGGGGTAGCGGCATTGTTGACAAGGGTCAGCGCGTGGGTTCGTTCGTCGGTACAGGGATGTCGGATTCGGCGGTCTCGGCCAGCACGGGCTCGCGGTTCAGCAGCTTGCGGCCGACCGAGATGATCGCGGGCAGGATCGAGAGGAACACGATGACGAGGAAGATGGCCTCGACGTGGTCGCGGATGAACGCGACATTCCCCAGGAAGTAGCCCAGCACGGTGACGCCGCCGCCCCACAGGATGCCGCCGATGATGTCGAAGGTCACGAACTTGCGGTAGTCCATCTTCGACACGCCCGCGAGCACCGGCATGAACGTGCGCACGATCGGCACGAACCGGCCCAGGATGATCGTCTTCGGGCCGTGCTTCTCGAAGAACGCGTGGGTCTCGGTGACGTAGCGCTGCTTGAAGAAGCGCCCGTCTTCCTTGTGGAACAGCGCCGGGCCGATGGCGCGGCCGATCCAGTAACCGCTCTGGTCGCCGAGGATGGCGACGAGCGCGGTGGCGGGCACCAGGATCCAGATCCCTACCGGCGGATTCGGCTGCGCCGCCAGCAGACCGCCGGTGAACAGCAGCGAATCGCCCGGCAGGATCGGGAACAGTAGGCCGGTTTCGATGAAGACGATGACCAGGATGGCCGGTAGCACCGCGTTCTTCAGCCACGTCTCCGTGAGCAGGTGCATCGGGTCGAGCAGTGCCCCGATTCCGGAGCTACTCGCGAGGGTGTCGGATATGGCCAGCAAGGTCACGGCCCCCACAGTACCGGCACAGTCGCTATAGCACCGAACCTCACGGCAACCTCTCAGGAGGTTGCTGGTCGGGCACTGTCGACCGGCCTCGATCGCGGTTGGCGGCCCGCCTTCCGTCCCGGGGACGGCGGAACTTAGGGTATTCCCAAGGAATTGTCGTACGCAGCACACACACGGAGGTCTTGCAGTGCCCATCGCGACTCCGGAGGTCTACGCCGAGATGCTCGGTCGGGCCAAAGAGAACTCCTTCGCCTTCCCCGCGATCAACTGCACATCGTCGGAGACGATCAATGCGGCGATCCGCGGCTTCGCCGAGGCCGGTAGTGACGGCATCATCCAGTTCTCCACCGGCGGCGCCGAATTCGGCTCCGGTCAGGGTGTGAAGGATATGGTCGTCGGCGCGACCGCGCTCGCGGAATTCGCGCACGTCGTCGCCGCGAAGTACGACGTGACCATCGCGCTGCACACCGACCACTGCCCCAAGGACAAGCTGGACACCTTCGTCCGGCCGCTGATCGCGATCTCGCAGGAGCGCGTCAAGGCCGGGAAGAACCCGCTGTTCCAGTCGCACATGTGGGACGGTTCGGCCATCCCGATCGACGAGAACCTCGAGATCGCCAAGGAACTGCTGAAGCAGACCGCGGCCGCGAACATCATCCTCGAGGTCGAGATCGGCGTCGTCGGCGGCGAGGAGGACGGCGTCGAGGCCGAGATCAACGAGAAGCTCTACACCTCGCCCGAGGACTTCGCCAAGACCATCGACGCGCTGGGCGCGGGCGAGAACGGCAAGTATCTGCTGGCCGCCACCTTCGGCAACGTGCACGGGGTGTACAAGCCGGGCAACGTGGTGCTCAAGCCCGAGGTGCTGGCCGAGGGCCAGCGCGTGGCCGCCGCCAAGCTGAACCTGCCCGAGGGTTCCAAGCCGTTCGATTTCGTCTTCCACGGCGGCTCCGGTTCGCTGAAGTCCGAGATCGAGGACTCGCTGAACTTCGGCGTGGTGAAGATGAACGTCGACACCGACACCCAGTACGCCTTCACCCGCCCGATCGCCGCGCACATGTTCTCCAACTACGACGGCGTGCTGAAGATCGACGGCGAGGTCGGCAACAAGAAGACCTACGACCCGCGCAGCTACCTGAAGAAGGCCGAGACCTCGATGGCCGAGCGCGTCATCGAGGCCTGCACCGACCTCGAGTCCGCGGGCAAGTCCGTCAGCGCATAGGCCCCGGCCAAAAGCACGCCGGGGATGCTGGAAAGTGGCATGCCGGGGATGCTGGAAAGTGGCATGCCGGGGATGCTGGAAAGTGGCATGCCGGGGATGCTGGAAAGCGGCATGCCGGGTGCTGGAAGAGGTCATACCGGGGCGCAGTAGGGCGGGTCATGGCGGGCGCGGTAAGGCGGTCACCCCGGAGTGCTGGAGACGGGCTGCCGGGGCCGCCACTCCCGCCTTCCGGCGTGGCTCATCCAGCCTTCCGGCGTGGCCCACTCCTTGTTTCCGGGATGCTTTTGGCCGGAAACCACCTCGGCGGGTACACCCGTTTTCCGGCGTATACGTATCGTGGGATCGCGGCGTACCTTGCCGGTGCGCCGGGCAGCTCGGTGTGCAATGGCCAATGTTGGTGTTAGGTAGTCGGACATGAGTCTCGATGTGCGGGTCCTCGGGCCGGTGCAGTTGCTGGTCGATGGTGTGCCCGTGCCGGTGGGCGGGCCGAAGCCGCGTGCGCTGCTGGCCGCCCTCATCGTGAATCGCCGCCGCGCGGTGTCGTCGCAGGCCCTGGCCGATATGGTGTGGAACGAGGATCCGCCGGACTCCTACCAGGCCAGCCTGCAGGTCTTCGTGTCCAATATCCGCAAGGCTCTGCGCAATTCGGGTGTGGACCCGGGAGCGGTGCTGCGCACCGAGTCCTCGGGCTATCGCTTCGAGGTGTCCGACAGCGGCTGCGATCTGGGCCGCTTCGAGCTGGCCCGGCGCTCCGGCGCCGAGGCGGCCGACGCGGGCAATCACGAGGCCGCCGCCCGCCGATTCGCCGCGGCCCTGGCCGAATGGACCGGCAAGGCGCTCGATGATCTGTCCGGGCTGCAGTTCGCCGACAGCTTCGCCACCGCGATGGACGAGGAACGGCTACTGGTCGCCTCCGCCCGCATCGATGCCGAGATCGCCTGCGGGCGCGCCTCTTCGGTGGTCGGCGAGCTGGTGTCGATGACGAACGAACATCCCCTGCGGGAACCGCTGTGGGCGCAGCTCATCACCGCGCTGTACCTGTCCGGTCGCCAGGCCGACGCGCTGGACGCGTGCCGCCGGGTCCGCGCCGTGCTCGCGAACGAACTCGGCATCGACCCCGGTCCGGCGCTGGTCGAACTGGAGAAGCGGGTGCTGCGGCAGGAGCCGCTGAACACCGTGGCGATCGCGCAGGCCGAACGGATGGCGGCCGCGATGACCGAAACCGTGACTGAGGCGCCGCACAGCGCACGCGGCGGGCGGCTGCGGCTGCCGGACGGCCGCGTGGTGCCGATCGCCAAGGGCGGCTTGAAGATCGGCCGGATGACCGATAACGACCTGGTGCTCGACGACCCCAAGGTAAGCCGCTACCACGCCCACATCCAGCCGAGCCGGGCCGGACTGCTGATCAAGGACCTGCACTCCGCCAACGGCATCTTCATCAACGAACTGCCGATCGACAGCGGCGCCATGCTCGCCGACGGCGACGTGGTCCGCATCGGCGCCACCACGCTCGTCTTCACCGCCGACGACTAGTATCCACGGCACACCCCCGGGCGCACTCGTCCTTATTTCCAGCACACTCGTTCCTATACCCGGCGCCTCGTCCTCATTTCCGGCGCTCGTCCTTATTTTCCCGCACGCTCGTCCCTATTTCCGGCATGCTTTTGGCCGGAATCCACTGCGTCCGAGATGTGGATCCCGGCCAAAAGCATGCCGGGATTGACGGCGGTGGTGGACGGCGTGCCGGGATTGATGGTGGTGGTGGACGGCGTGCCGGGATTGACGGTGGTGGTGGACGGTATGGCACGGAAACGGTTGTGCGCCATCGTTACTGCGGTGGGTCGCAGGCCACTCCGTTGCCGTCGGTGTCGAGCTGGCCGCGGTAGCCGCGCTGGCCCGGGTACAGCGGGCCGCCGTGTTCGGCCCAGACCTGGGCGCAGGTGGCGTAGAAGGGGTAGCCGGATTCGTCGCCCGAGGGCGGCAGCAGCACCGTCTCGTGCGGGCTGTCCGACCAGCCCGAACCGCCCGCGCTGGGGGCCGCCCCGCTGGAGCCCGGGGGCACGGAGCCGTCCCGGGGCGCGGCATCGGCCGACGGTGCGGCCAGCGCGGCGCCGAATGCGAGCAGGCCGGTCGCTGCGATGACCGTGAGTACGTGTGGGGTGGGCATATTTTTCACGGCGGCAATCCAATTCGAGATTCGGCGAACGCATCCGTCGCGGGGCGCCGGGCCCGCCGGTACTCCGGATCGGGCGGGTGGCTGCGGTCCTCGGCAGTCTCATCCACAGACATGCGGTGCTCCGAGCGGGATTCGGGGATGGAACCCACTGTAGGCGCGTTTGCTGAGAATCATCCACACCATTTCCGTGCCCGCGCTCGGCCGGATGGATCGCGGGGGACACATCGCGATCGAATATCGCGAATTGCCCCGTTCATCCCGGTAGTGTCTGGCGCGGGTGAGACCGCCGCGAACACCACGGACGTCGTGGCGGACCGATACGCGTTATGACACGGTTTCGAGGGGTTGGACCATGGCCGTGCGGCTGTTGGCTGCCGTTGGGGCGTTCGTCGTGGGCGCCGGGATGCTGGTGGGTACGCAGCACCCGGCGGCCGTCGCGGCGCCCGGCGCCGAATCCGATTCCGCCGCACCGATTCCCGGAATCGGCCCGTGCGCGACCGATCCGGCGCCCCGGCACGAATCGCTGGTGCCGAAGACACTCGAGGTGCCGGTCCCGTACCCCGTGGTGACGGTCGACCCAGGCGAACCGCCCGCCGGTCCGCCCGTCCGCACCCCGGTGGAGCTGCCGCCGGATCCGTGCACCAACCCGTGCCCGGACCTCACCGACGCCCCGGAACCGCCGCCGGGCCTGCTCGGCCGCCTGGGCCTGCCCGAACTGCTGCTCAACCCGAAACCGTTCTTCTTCGCGCTCCCGCCGGGCCCGTCACCCGACCCCGGCCCGCCACCCCCGCCGCGCGCCGACCCGCCGGTCGAGTCCGCGCCCCGCACCGCCGCCCCGGTCCCGCCCCGGGTGCGCGGCGTGCGCGAGGTCGCGAAGCTGACCGGCGCGAATTCGGTCAACCGCACGGATAAGCGGTGGCAGGTGCACGGGACCGACCTGGGCATCATGTGGGAGAGCGCCCCGGGTGAGATCGCCGTGGCGTTCGGCGACACCGTCGGCGTCGGATTCCATCCGCCCGGGGGCATGGGCGGTGACTGGCGCAGCAATCTGCTCGCATTCAGCAGCAATCGGGATCTGAGCCGGGGCGTCGTCATCGACAGCATGGTGACCGACGGCCGCTGTCACGCCGCGGAGGTCCTGCACAGTCGCAAGAAGGACAATATCGAGATCACCACGATCCCCACCTCGGGGTTCAGCATCGGTGACCGGCAATATATGAGCTACATGTCGATTCGCACCTGGAACAGCATTCCCGGCACGTTCTTCACCAACTACGGCGGCATCGCCTACTCCGACGATCACGGTCAGACGTGGACCAAGGATCCGCACGCCCGCTGGGACAATATCTTCGGCCTGGCGAATTTCCAGGTGTCCACGATGGTTCCGCACGGCGACCACGTGTACATGTTCGGCACTCCCAACACCCGCCTCGGCTCGGTGGGGCTGGCCCGGGTGCCCAAGGACCAGGTGCTGAACACCACGGCCTACCAGTATTGGCGCGACGGCAGTTGGACACCGGTGGGCGGCGCCGCGACCGCCACGCCGGTCGTCGACGGACCGGCCGGTGAGCTGTCGGTGCGCTACGACCCGGCGCGCGAGGTCTGGCAGATGAGCTATCTCGACACCGCGAAGGCCGCCATCGTTGTGCGCGAGGCGAATTCACCGCAGGGCGTCTGGTCCGAAAGCACCCCCACGGTCTCGGTGAGCCAGTACCCGGAACTATACGGCGGTTTCATCCACCCCTGGTCCACCGGCCCGGACCTGTACTTCACCATCAGCACCTGGAGCGACTACAACGTCTACCTGATGCACGCCCAACTGGGTTGACAACTCCCTACCATCCGGCGTACCACTCCCGCCATTCGCGGGTGCCACTTCCGTCATGCCCGGCATGCCACTCCCGTCATGCCCGGCGTGCTACTCCCGTCATGCCCGGGGTGCCCACTCCCGCCATTCCCAGGGTGCCCCCTCCCGTCATTCCCGGCATGCTTTTGGCCGGGATCAGCTCAGGCGGACCTCGGCGATCGCGCGGCCGAACAGCTTCTTACCGGCCGCGGTGCCGCTCAGCAGAATCGTGGCGGTGCGGCGCTCAGGATCCAAAGACTTGATCTTGCCGGTGAATTCGATCATGGCGGGCGTCGTCGGCTCGACCGGGACGAAGCCCGCGAACCGCACGCTGTAGCTCTCGATCGCGGTCGGATCCTCGAGCCAGTTCGTCAGGAACTCCGCACCCAGGCCCATGGTCAGCAGCCCGTGCGCGACCACCGTCGGCAGTCCGGCCAGCTCCGCGGCTTGGTCGCTGAAGTGGATGGGATTGGAGTCCCCGGAGACGCCCGCGTAATTCACCAGATCGCCGCGGGTCAGCCGCACGGTGGTGGCGGGCAACTGCTCGCCGACGCGCAGGTCGTCGAACTTCGGCGCCGTCTGAACCGTTGTGCCGCTGCGTGATTCGGCCACCTCGGGAATCGTGGTGGCCCGCTCGGGTTCGATGCCGAGCAGCACCTCGGGGTCGGCGTGATCGCCCGCGCGGCGGTGCATCACCAGTCCCTCCACCAGCCGCACGATATTCGGGTCGATCTCCTGGCCCAGGCGCGCCACGATCGTGGTCGTCCCCACCAGCACCACCTGGCCCGACTCGTCGGTCATGGTGGCCCGGACGGCGATGAAGTCGTTGCCGCGCATCCGGCGGATCGACTCGATCGCCGCCTCGATGAACAGCCGGTCGCCCGCGACGATCGGGCGGTGGATGTCGAATACCTGATCGGTCTGCAGGATCTGGGACAGGTCGTACTCCGTCAGCACCGTGTCCAGCAGGGCCCGGGTGGTGGTCATGCCCATCACCGACGCGAAGGTGGGCGGGGCCAGGATGCCGTCGATCCCCAGCTTTCCGGCGTCGGCCTCGTACCAGTGCGCCGGATGGGTGTTCTGCACCGCCCGGGCGAATTCCCGGATCTTCTCCCGGCCGACGTCGTAGTGATCCAGAATCCGGAAATGCCGACCCGCAGCGGATGCGGACGCCGGCGCTTCGGGTGCCAGCTCCGGCATATCCCTTGCTCCCTGCTCGAACTCTTACTGCATAAACCCTGGTGCGGCCGCCTCTCGACCGCGGGCGGCCGGACAATTCGGAACATCCTACCGGCGTGTCGGACCAGCGACCAGGTGTCTGTGATGTTCATCGCCGACGGGAGGCCGGACGTCACGGGTCCGCGACGGATATCACAAACCCGGCGGTGTGTCGGGTCAGCCAGCGGCGTTCGGAGGATCGCACACCTTCCAGCCATCCGGGGTCTGCTGCAGGTCGAAGGTGCGCGCGATCCGGTTGTCCGGGGCCGCCTCGGTGTACACGCTCGCCTGCGCCACCGCCTTGTCGCCGGTGATCTGGACGGAGTCCACGCTGTCGACCTTCGGCACCTTCTTCTGATCCACCGACAGCCGATAGACGCCCGCGAACTGGTCCGGCGCGATATTGGCGTAGAAGTCGTGCAGCGGGCCGCAGGTGGCCGCGCGCAGGTCGTCGAGGTTACCGCCGTCGAGCGCGGCGGCGTAGTTGTTGACGGCCGCCGTCACCCGGCCCTCGGGCGAGTTGTCCGTGCCGTTGCCGACGAGCGCCACCACCGCCGCGATCAGCGCGATCACGACCACCACCGCCGCCCCGGCCACGATCAGCCAGCGTTTGTTGCGGCCGCCCGCCGGTGTGGTCCCGCCCGGTGTGGGACCACCCGGCGGGGGCGCGGCGGGTGGCACGTGCTGCGGTGGCGCGACCTGGCGCGGCTGCGGCGGGCGCGGCGAGAGCGGCTGCGCGGGCATCGTCGGCTGGGCGTCGGCCGGTGAGGGAGCGCTCGCGGCCTGGCGCGGCTTGGCGGGCGGCCGGGCCACCCCGGCCGCGGCGGCCTGGGCCGGACCCGAGGGGCCTTGCGGGACAGGGTTCTTCGGACCGCCGCCCTGCCGCGGGGCGGCGGGCGCGCGGGTGACCGGCGGCGGTCCGGCGGGCGGGGGCGCCGGGCGATCGCCCGGCTGTGCGCCGGGGCGCGGCTGATCGGCGCCCTTGTCGCCGGGGCGCTGCACCGGCAGCACCGTGGTGGCGGCATCGGACGGATTCGAGATCGCCGGAATCGCGGCGGTTTCCGCATCGCCGGTGGCGTTGCCGGGTCGCGAGCCCGGTTCGCCCTTCCCGGAAGTCTTTCCGGACTGCTGCGAGGTGGACTTGGGGATGGCCTCGGTCTGGGCCTCCGCGGCCGCTCCGGACCGCTTGATCGAATCCACTGTCGGCGAGGGACCCGCGGGCGATGCGGAGTGGTCGGCGGTACCGGGCTCGCGTGCGGCGGCGGGTTCGGTGCGCGCGCCCGGCGGACGGCCGCCGGTTCGTGCCGCGCCGGTGCCAGACTCCCGGCTCGTGCTCGAATCGGGTTGCGCCGGGCCGGAAGCGGGCTTGTCGCCGGAGCCCGCAGCGGTGGAGCCGGGCTCGGGGCCGTTCGGATCGGGTTGGGCCGCAGTCGATCCGGAGCGTTCCGAGGCGCCCGCGCGGTTCGGTTCCGGGCGCTGCCGCGCGGGCACCGGCTCGGTCGCCGCCGTCTGCGGGCCGCTGCCCGCCGGTTCCTTGTTGCCTTGTGCGGCGCCCGGCTTCCCGGGGCCGGTTTGTGCTGCGGGCGAATTCGACACTTGTTCCGCGGTGGCCTGTGGCACCGGCCGGGTAGGGGCCGCCGCGTTGTCCGAACCTCCGCTCTCGGGCTCGGACGGCAGGCGCTGTGCCGCAGGAGGAGTTGACGAGTTGGAGGGGCCGAGGCGCGAGGCAGTGCCGCGGGCGGGAGGGGTGGCGGTCTCGGCGGGCGGGGTGGCGCCGGGCCGCGGCGGGATGGGTGGCTGCGGGGGCGGGGTGACCCCCGGCTTCGCGGCGCCCGGATCCTTGCGGATGGCCTTCGTCTGCGCCGCCGGAGAGACGATCGGCTCGGTCGGACCGGCGGGGGCGCGCTCGGTCCGGTCGGCGGGGAACTGGTCGCGTGAGATGCGCTGAGTCTTCCCGGCGTCGGATCCGCCCGCATCCGGCCCGGCGGGGCCGGACGGCGGTGTGCCGGGCGCAGGGCGCTGCTCGGCGCCGGCGGACCCGGGCGGTGCCTGCCGTTCGGGCTTCTGATCGTCGTTCGGGTCGGACACGCGCTACCCCTCGCTCAACGTCAACAAGTGAACTCGACGGTCAGCCTAATGGGCGCAGTCGCGAGTAGCCGCCCCAAACCCGCGCACGGCCGAAGCGAATGCGAAGGTACGCCTATCGAGTATTTCGGGCAGCGGCGCACAACGCGGCGTCGGCAGCCGATTCGCGCGACCACGTCGGGCTCCGGAAACGCCGACGTAGATAATGAACCGCATGACCTCCTTCGGCGATCTGCTCGGACCGCAACCGGTACTACTACCCGAGAACTCCGACGCGGAACAGGCCCTGCTGGACAACGAGGACCCGGTGCAGGTGGCCGCCGCCAACCCGACCGCATCGGTCGCCTGGGCCCAGCTCGCCGAGAACGCGCTGGCCCGCGCCCAGGCCGACGGCGCCGAGGTCGAGGGCGCCGGCCAGGTGAGCCCCGACATCATCGCCGCCTACGCCTTCGCGCGCACCGGCTATCACCGCGGCCTTGACCTGCTGCGCCGCAACGGCTGGAAGGGCTTCGGCCCGGTGCCGTGGAGTCACGAACCCAACCGCGGCTTCCTGCGCTGCGTCGGCGCGCTCGCGCGGGCGGCGCGGGTGATCGGCGAGGCCGACGAATACGCGCGCTGCCTGGACCTGCTCGAGGATTGCGATCCCCGGGCCGCAGCCGAACTCGGCCTGGACTGACCGCACATCGCATTGGCCAACGCGACATCGCTCAACATCGAGGCCGTCCGCGACAGCGGTAGGCAGCGGCTGCGCAACGCGCGGCAGCGGCTGCGCAAGTCCGCGCTCCCGATCGTCCAGTGCGCGGTCGGCGCGGCGCTGGCCTGGTTCCTCGCCCACCACGTGGTCGGCCACCCGCAGCCCTTCTTCGCCCCGATGGCGGCAGTCATCTCGATCGGCGTGTCGTTCGGGGCGCGGCTGCGGCGCTCGGTGGAGCTGGTCGCGGGGGTCGCGGTCGGCATCGGGATCGGCGACTTCTTCATCGCCCGCGTCGGGACCGGGCCGTGGCAGATCGCGCTGGTGGTGGCGTTCGCGATGGCGACGGCGGTCTTCCTCGACGGCGGCGCGATCATCCCCATGCAGGCGGCCAGCTCCGCGGTGCTGGTGGCGACGCTGATGCCGCCGCACACCGGCGGCGGCGCCAACCGGATGATCGACGCCCTGATCGGCGGCCTGGTCGGCATCGTGGTGGTGGCCGCCATCCCGCTGCATCCGGTGCGGCGGGCGCGTCAGCAGGCCGCCGACATTCTGTCGGTGATGGGTAAGGCGCTCACCGACTGCGCCGACGGTCTGCACGAGCAGGACTCCGAAAAGGTCAGGCTCGCACTGGAATCCGCCCGCGGCACGCAATCACAGATCGACGGGCTGCGCAGCGCGCTGGAGGGCGGCCGCGAGGTCAGCCGCATCTCGCCGCTGTACTGGAATTCGCGGCGGCGGCTGGAGACCATCCGCACTGCGGCCGACCCGCTCGACAACGCCGTCCGCAACGCCCGCGTGCTGCTGCGCCGCGCGCTGACCCTGGTACGCGACGACGAGATCCTCGATCCGCGGCTGGTCGACGAGGTGGAGGACCTGGGCAAGGCGCTGGACGTGGTGCGGCGCTATATGATCGCCGATCCGGGGGAACAGCCCGACGCTGCCGAGGCGACTCGGGTGTTGCGGCGGGTGGCCAAGGGGGCGACCAAGGATCTGGTGGATGGGTCGGGGTTGTCGGCGCATGTGGTGTTCGCTCAGTTGCGGTCGATTGTGGTGGATTTGATGCAGGTGTGTGGGGTTAAGCGGTTGTCGGCGATCGCGTTGTTGCCGCCTACGGTGGAGCATCCGTATGTGAAGCCGGAGGAGTAGGGGTGGGCTCGCTCCTGCGTGGGCGGTGGTGAGTGAGCTTCCGGGGCGTGTCCGGACCGGACAGGGGGCTCGCGGAGCAGGGCTTTGATGGGGTCGGGGGCTGGATGTGAGTGACCCGGGAGTGGGTTGCGAGGTGCCCGATTCGCTCTGTGCGCGTGGGTGGTCGATCTTCGGGTAGTGGACTACTCGTGTTCGGGATGTGGTCCGGCCGTAGCGTTTTCATCGACCGCGCGACGAGGGGTGGCGCGGTCGGAACTTCGCGGAGGCGGCGGATGTCCGAGGGCCATATGGTGTGGTGGCCTACTGGGCGTTCGCGGCCCGAGCGAAGCGGGCCGCTCGGTTCATCGGGATCGGGCGGCCCTACCGGGAGGGGAAAGTTGGGGGGAGGTCCGGGCGGTGGTGGCGGTCAGGTGGTCGAGCCGGTGCTGGTCACATCCAGAACCAGGTGAGGCTGCTGCCGTACCGCCACCACCGCCACGGCACCCCGGACAGGTCGAACAGGGCGTCGACCAGGCTGTAGAAGGCGTCCCGCAGCGGCGGTACGCCCCACAGCACGGCGAACAGCAGCAGGAAGCCCCACGGCTTCACCTGCTCCAGTGACCGCCGGGTCTGATAGCTCAGCGACGGTTCCAGCAACCCGTATCCGTCCGTGCCGGGCACCGGTATGAGATTCAGCACCGTGGCGATGATCTGCAGGTAGGCAAGGAAACTCAGGCCGAACCAGAACGCCGGATGCGAACTGGCCGAGCCGAACAGCCGCACGATCAACAGCAGCACCACCGCGCACGCGGCGTTCACCGCCGGACCGGCGCCGCTGATGGCCCGCTGGGTGCGCGCGGAGAAACTGCCCGACTGCAGGTAGACCGCGCCACCGGGTAGCGCGATCCCGCCGATCGCGATGAAGATGATCGGCAGCACGATCGACAGCACGGGATGGCTGTACTTGAGCGGATTCAGCGTCAGATACCCGCGTAGCTCCACCTCGCGATCACCGGCCCGCCACGCGGTGTAGGCGTGCCCGAACTCGTGCAGGCACAGGCTGACGATCCAGCCGAACACGACCATCACGAACACGCCCAGCTTCGCCTGCGTCGACGACAGCTCAGCTTCCCACGCGAGCGCCCCGCCGCCCGCGGCGATCACGATGATCAGCAGGAACACCGGACTCGGGCGCACCGCACCCGACATGCGCCGGGCGCTGAACGGGCGGCTCATCGGACCAGCAGCCAGGGCTCGTGATGGCGATAGAAACTCGACCGCGGCACCGTCCGGTCGCCGCTGATGCCGTCGCGGGTCACCAGCGCACCCGGCGAGCCCAACTGGACCGCGCGACCGGCCACCCAGCGGCGCTTGCGCAGGCCCCGCACCACCGTGGCCCGCACGCCGGGCATGTCCAAGGTCGGTGAAACATTCAGCGCCCCAACCTTCCCCGTGAACAGCCGGACATCGTCGACGTAGGCCTCGCCCTCCAGCTTGCCACCGTTCGGGCCGGTGACGGTGGCCCGGCCGACCAGCACCCTGCCGGTGTCGTCGCGGATCAGCGGAGTCGGGGCGGGCTTACCCTCGAGGGCGCGCTTGGCGGCCGACGAGCCGGTGCCGGTCTGGTAGGCCCGGGAGCCGTAGGTGCGATCCACCGGGACATAACCGATCTCGACGCCCAGCCGCGCGGTGCGCAGCAGATGGGTGAGCACCGCCGCGAGCCCGGCGTCCTCACCGAGCACGATCAGTCGCGGCAGGCTGTCGGCCGCCAGCACCGGCAGCAGCTCGTCGAGTTCGGTGGCATCGGGCAGCGCGGCGGTCTGCGTCATCGGCAGCGATGCGAGTGCGATCGGCACCGGAGCGCCGTTGCAGCGGAGAACATGAGTACTCAACTGCGGAACACCCTCCTCGGACCTGACAACTCCATCGTCCTCGCTGCGCTCGGCGGGCCTTTCTGGTCCGCCTTTCCCGAGCCACCATAGCTGTGCTCATTGGCCTTCGCTTCGCTCCGGCGGGGTTTTCGGCGCCTGGGAGTCTCGCGCCGAAAACCTCCCAGGTGTTGTTGCTTGGGGTGGCGGATCGGAGGAAGAATTTCGTGGTTTCCTCCAACTCGGGTTATTTCGCATGATCGCGGGAGGCCTCAGGGGCTCGGCGCGTGTCATCGCCGGGCGAAAAGTGTTGTCGCGATAGGCATCCGGTTCGGGGGTGTGCTCCGGGCCACAACTGCCTGGTCGGGTCCCGGGTGGCGATGGTGGCATCCACTAGACTCTGCCTCCGGCCACCGCCTCGGAAACGGCAGGTAGCTGCAGCATCGGGGATGTTGCGTGTCGAAACCGTAGGAGATTCCACATGCCGGCAATCGTCCTGATCGGCGCCCAATGGGGCGACGAGGGTAAGGGCAAAGCTACCGATCTGCTCGGCGGTCGAGTCCAATGGGTGGTCCGCTATCAGGGCGGCAACAATGCCGGGCACACCGTGGTGCTGCCCAATGGCGACAATTTCGCCCTGCACCTGATCCCCTCGGGCATCCTGAGTCCCGGTGTGACCAACGTCATCGGCAATGGCGTGGTCGTCGATCCCGGCGTGCTGCTGGACGAGCTGGCCGGGCTAGAGGAGCGCGGCGTGGACACCTCGCGGCTGCTGCTGTCGGCCGACGCGCACCTGATCATGCCGTACCACGTGGCCATCGATAAGGTCACCGAACGCTTCCTGGGCAACAAGAAGATCGGCACCACCGGTCGCGGCATCGGTCCCTGCTACCAGGACAAGGTCGCGCGCGTGGGCGTCCGGATCGCCGACCTGCTGGACGAGAAGATCCTGACCCAGAAGGTCGAGGCCGCGCTGGAATTCAAGAACCAGGTGCTGGTGAAGATCTACAACCGCCGCGCGCTGGACCCGCAGCAGGTCGTCGACGAGGTGCTCACCCAGGCCGAGGGGTTCAAACACCGCATCAGCGATACCCGCCTGCTGCTCAACCGGGCGCTGGAGGGCGGGGAGACCGTGCTGTTGGAGGGCTCGCAGGGCACGCTGCTCGATGTCGACCACGGCACCTATCCCTACGTGACCTCCTCCAATCCGACCTCCGGCGGCGCCGCGGTCGGTTCGGGCATCGGGCCCAACACGATCGGGACCGTGCTCGGCATCCTCAAGGCCTACACCACCCGCGTCGGCTCGGGCCCGTTCCCGACCGAGCTGTTCGACCAGTCCGGCGAATACCTGGCCAAGACCGGCGGCGAGGTCGGCGTGACGACCGGCCGCTCCCGCCGCACCGGTTGGTTCGACGCGGTCATCGCCCGCTACGCCACCCGCGTCAACGGCATCACCGACTACTTCCTCACCAAGCTGGACGTGCTGTCGAGCCTGGACCGGGTGCCGATCTGCGTCGCCTACGAGATAGACGGCGAGCGGGTCGAGCAGATGCCGACCACGCAGACCGAATTCCACCACGCCAAGCCCATCTACGAGGAGATGCCCGGCTGGTGGGAGGACATCTCCGGCGCCCGCACCTTCGAGGACCTCCCGCTCAACGCCCAGGCCTACGTCCTGCGCCTGGAGGAACTCTCCGGCTCCCGCATCTCCTGCATCGGCGTCGGCCCCGGCCGCGACGAAACCATCGTCCGCCACGACGTCCTGGGCTAGCACCGCCGTCCCTGCCGCGCCATCGCATCCCGGGTGCGTTTTCGTCCGTCGCCTCCCAGGTGTGGTTAGTCCATCGGCATCCCGGGGCGCGTTCCGTCCATCACGCCCTCGGCGTGTCCATTCGCTGCATCCCCGGCGTGCTTGTTGGCCGAGGTCTCGTGGATTCGGGCCAAAAGCGTGCCGGAAATGAGTAGTTGGGACCGGGCTGATGCACGCCATGCGCGTCGATCCCGAACTGGCCCGCGCGCTCGAGGCCCATGTGGCCGACGAGGACCTGGGACCGTTCCGCACCATCGTGCTGCGCGCCGTGGCCCGCGGTGAACTCCCGGAGGGTACCGAACCCGTTCGCGCCCACCGGGTTTCGGAGGCGCAGATCCTGCATCGGATGCTCTCGAACGGGACCGTGGACACCGAATTCCTCGCCGATCTGATCGATGAACTGCTCATTCCGCTGCTTACCCGCGGCTTTCCGGACAAGGACCGCCGGCGATGACTTCCGAACTGCCCGTATTGATCGCAGGCGCCGGGCCGACCGGCCTCACGCTTTGCGCCTCAACTATCGAGGCGGACCGCTCGCCGTGGACGATCGCGACCACCCGGGAGCCGTGCGAGCGGGCGACCGAGCGACGGACGCCCAGTGCGGCGGTACACGACTGCACGATGTTCTCCGTGGCCCGCACTTCACTGCTGGCGTTCGGTGCGGACATTCCGCGCGGCCTCGGTCCGGGCGTGTGTGCCTAGCGAATCGAAACTCCGGAGACCGCAACGGGTTCCGCGATAGTCGACGAGACCGTCGAGGCATATCGCAACTACGATGTGTCGCCCGGCGAGCCAGGCACGCTGGTCCTCGTCCGCCCCGACGGATACATCGGCGCCGTCGCCACCGACCCGGATCTCGTTCGGGACTACCTCGCCTGCGTCGCCTCTCCCGCGTCCGAATAGCACGCGAACGCGCGACCAGGGGCCACTCGAACCCTCGTCGAGACCGGGACGCCGCGCCCGCGCACTTCACGCACCCCGCGTTGGCTCACGCACCCGTTCCAGCGCTTGCACGGGGTGCGTGAGCACGCGGGGGGTGCGTGAAGTGCGCGGGCGCGGGTGGAGGGCGCGGGGGTGGGTCAGTAGCAGGTGAAGGGGGTTAGGGGGTCGGCGGAGTGGGGGGTGAGGGCGGAGTAGGCGGCGGTGATGGCCTTGACGCCGAGGCGGAGATCCTGTTCCTCCTGGGTGAAGGGGAGGCGGATGAAGCGTTCGAAGGCGCCCTGGACGCCGAAACGCGGTCCGGCGGCTAGCAATACGCCGTGGTTGGGCGCGGTGGCGGCGAGCGCGGTCGAGACCGGGGCGGGCAGCTGGACCCACAGCGACATGCCGCCCGCGCCCATGACCGCCTGCCAGTCGGGCAGCTCCTCGGCCAGGGCGTCCAGCAGTGCCGCGCGCCGGACGCGCAGCTGGGCGCGGCGGCGGTCCAGGATGGTGTCGGCATGCTCGAGCAGGTGTGTGGTCGCCAGCTGGTCCATGACCGGCGTGCCCAGGTCGACCGTCGAGCGGGTGCCCAGCAGCTTGGTGATCAGCGACTGGTTGGCCCGCACCCAGCCCACGCGCAGGCCGCCCCAGAACGACTTCGAGGCCGAGCCGATCGACACGATCTCCGAGCCGCGCGCGAAAGCCGCTGCCGGGCGCGGGGTTTCGCCGTCCAGCTGCAGGTCGGCCATGGATTCGTCGACGATCACCGTCATCCGGGTCTCCCGGGCGATGGCGGCCAGTTCGGCCCGGCCCGCCGCCGTCATCAGCAGGCCGGTCGGGTTGTTGAAGTCGGGCACCAGGTAGGCGGTGCTGGCCGCGGTTTGCCGTGCGGCGCTGCGGATTCCGTCCAGATCCCACCCGGCGTCGGGTTGTTCCGGGCGCAGCGGCACCGGCACCGGCCGGGCGCCGACGTCCCGGATGGCCTCGATCGCGTTCGGGTAGCTGGGGTGGTCGATCAGTACCCGCTCGGCCGGTGCCGTGAGCACGTTGAGCAGCAGCCGCAGCCCGTGCTGGGCGCCGAGGGTGACCAGGATCTGCTCCGGGTCCGTGGGCAGCCCGCGCTCGGCGTAACGCCGCGCGATCGCCTCGCGCAGCGGCAGCACGCCGACCGGGTCCATGCCGTGGGTTCCGAGGTAGATCGGCAGTCCCTGCAGCGCCATCGAATACGCCTCGTTCATCTCCGGAGGCGCGGACATCGCGGCATAGGTCATATCGATGGTCGGCACCTCGGACGGCGGCATCATCGCGAGAATGCTGCGGGCCGGTTTGCTGCCGTCGTGCTTGACGGTGGACGGTAGCGCGACGGTGCTGCGCGAACCCTGTCGGCTGATCAGGTACCCGTTCTCGCGCAGCAGCGAATACGAGGAGGTGACCGTGGTGCGGCTGACGCCCAGGGTGGTGGCCAGGTCGCGTTCGCTCGGCAGTGCGACACCCAGCGGCGCGCGGCCGTCGTGGATCAGCAACCGGATGCTCTCCGCCAGCGCGAGATAGGCCGGGCGCGAGGTCCGCCGGGCGCCGTCGGTCTCGGAGTCCTCGTGCCGCCACCGGCCCAGATCGCGGGTCAGGGTGGCCGCGCTGATCACACGTGTCGCCATGGGGGCCAGTATTGTGACGCTGGCTATGTATTTCAAGTCCAGATGGGCGCACACTGCAGCTATGACTGCACTCCTGCTGCTCGGGGTGGTCGTCGTGGTGACGGCCGCAACCCTTCGCTACTACGCGCCTCGGCTCGGTGAGCGCGGGGCATTCCGGCAGGCGGCGCTGCGGGCGCGACACTCGCTGACGGACTGGGGCGAGGCGCGTTCGATCGAGCATCAACAGATGCCAGTTCGCGAAATTGGCTCGCAAGTCATGCGTGAGCCCGGGCGTTACTGCGTCAGGACGCCGAACCTACGGCAATCAAAGGCCAGTTATGGGCGTGTGGATATTTGATTCGGGTCCAGATGGTCGCACGCTGGTCCCATGGCCTCTTTTCTCGCTTCCCTCGCAGCCGTCGTGATCTTCGCGGCGATCGTGTACCGCTTCGCGCCCGCACGCGGCCAGCGGGCCGCCGAGCTGTTCGAGCGATACCGCCCGCACGCGCCGATGTCCGATTGGTCGCTGTCGTATTGTGACGACCGGCGCCAGTACTCGGAGCTGATCGCGATCAAGGCGAATCGAGAGTCGGAGGCGGGCGCGACCCGGACGCCCGGGCCGGAGAAGGTCCGAAGCCGGACGCCCTGCGAGTCGGGTGCGTGCCCGGGAGAGGATCACGATCCGCAGCAGTCGACGTGCGGTATCGGGCGTGGCGCGGTCCAGTTCTGAAAACTGGACCGGACCGGCTGGATCTGTCGGTACCGCAGTGCACACTGACCGTATGCAAGACACGGGCCAGCTCGCCGCGGCGGCGCTGTTCGACACCGCGATCGGCACCTGCGCGATCGTGTGGACAGACATCGGCGTCCAGCGATTCATGCTGCCGGAGTCCACCGCGGCGGCCACCCGGTCTCGGCTGCTGCGTCGTGGCTCGGGCGCGCGGGAGGCCGAGCCGACCGCGCCGATCGCGGAGGCGATCGCCGGTGTCCGCGCGCACCTCTCGGGCAGCCTGGACGACCTGCGGTGGATCGCGCTGGACCAGAGCGGCAGTCCGGAGTTCCATCGCGCGGTATACGAGGTGACCAGGGCCATAGATCCGGGCCACACGCTCAGCTACGGCGAGGTCGCCGAGCGGATCGGGGCCCCGGGCGCCGCTCAGGCGGTCGGTCAGGCGTTGGGTCGCAACCCGATTCCGCTCATCGTGCCGTGCCACCGGGTGCTGGCCGCGGACCACGCCCTGCACGGCTTCTCCGCACCCGGCGGCCTCACCACCAAGGAGCGCCTGCTCGGGATCGAATGCACGCCGGGCTTCGGCGAGCCGATGCTGTTCTGAGCCTGCGCGAACGAGCGTCGGAATGCCCGGCGCGCAGGATATTCCAGGCTTCGTGCGGGAGTGTTACTTCTCGGGTCGCGGCGCGGGGTTGGGTACGAGAGCGTTCTGGATGCCCTCGGTGGTGCGGTTCACGCCGTCGACCACCTCGTTCGGGACGGCCTCGGGTACCGGCGCGCTGAACTCGCCGATCCGGACGGTGCGCGGAGCCGGGGCCTCGGGCTCCTCGGGCTTCTCCGGCTTCGGCGGTGCGGGCTTCGGTGCGGAACGTGGTGCCGGAGCGGCGTTCTGGGGCGCCGCGGCCCGCAGGTCGGCCTCCGCCTCGGGCCCTGCGGGCTGATTCGGCACGACCACGCCCGGCTGCACCGGCCCGGGTGCCGCGGACGCCACGGCGGCGCAGCTCAACCCGACAGCCAACGGCAGCACCGCCAGCACGACCCGAATCCCCGCCCGCACATTCCGATTACGACGAATCACGTCGGAGTACCACCTCACCGATCCGATGACCAACCAGCGACGGTCTGTCGCCCGACCAGATCGTAGCGGGCTTGTTCCCTCCGATCCACCACTTCAAACCTCGAATCCGGGCTCGGGGTAGTCACATTCGAGCCGCTGCAGTGCACGGCCGCTGTACGACGACGGTGGCGGGGCCGTTCTGTCGAGCGCTATCGGCGTCAGTTGCGCTGTTTGCCCTTCGGTGGCTCACCGCGCATAAGCTCGGCGAGCGCCTCCCGGTCGGTGACATCGAGCTTGATGCATGCCCGGTAGAGGTGCCCCTCCACCGTCCGCACCGACACGGTGAGCCGATCGGCGATCTGCCGATTGGTCAGCCCCGCCGCGACCAGGTTGGCGATCTCGCGTTCGCGCGCGGTCAGCGGCAGCGGCTGCGCCGACTGTCGCAGGGCCGGTGTGCTGGCGCCGCCGCAGGCCGCTGCCAGCCGGTTCGCGGTCGCCGCCGACTCCAGCAGCCGCCGTCGGTCGCCGGAGCGCTCGTGCGCCGAGGCGGCCTGAGCCGCCGAGTCCGCGGCCGACAGCAGGGCGCCGAGTTGCTCGAATTCCGCTGCGGCGGTGTCCAATCCGGGCCCGTCGTTGGAGGCGACGGCGACCGCGTGCCGGGCCTGGGCCTGGACCAGTCGCCCGTCGATCCGGGCGGCGATATCGGCGAGCCTGCCCGCGACGGTGTGGTCGCCGAACCGCGCGGCGGTGTGCAGCGCCATGGCCTCGATGGCGTGCTGGTTGGAGCGCGCCGCCGCATCGGCGGCGGCGATGGCGAGCCGGACCGCGGGGGTGACGGTGCCCTCGGCCGCGGCCTGCCAGGCGCGGGCGATATCGAGTTGGGGCTCGTACACGGCGGAATGGCGACCGCCGCGGCGGTCGGCCTCGGAGATGACCTCCTTGGCCTCGGCGGCGCGTCCCAGCGCCGAATACGCCTCGGCCAAGCGGACTCTCGCCGGGAACATCCAGGCGGCGGCGCCCTCGGCGGTGAGCGCGGCCAGGGCCTGTTCGAGGTTCTCCACGCCGTCCGGAAAGCGCCCCTGGGCCACGTCGACCGTGCCCTGCAGAATCTTCGACAGCCCCCAGGCCAGGTACTGCCCGGGCGACGAGTAGCCGAAATACGCGGAGGCGCCGTGCCGTGCGGCGTCCAGGTCGCCGGTGAAGGTGAGCGCCAGTACCTCGGCGTGCGCGGACATGAAGCGGTTCAGGCCATCGATATGGGATTCGACCTCGTGGCCCCGCGCGGCGTACTTGCGCGCGGCCTCGCCGCGACCCATCAGCGCCAGCGCCAATCCGCCGCCGAACGACGCCCACCACACCGCCCACGGCGGCGATTCGGAATCCGACATCACCCGCTCGGCGTCGAGGAACGCGTCCTCCAAACGGTTTTCGTTGACCGCGCACGCGGAAGCCAGGCCCTGCAGCGTCGATTGCAGTTTGGGGTGGGTGACCTTGCTGCGCACCAGCGCCAGCACCTCGTCGGCGCGGTCGGCATCGCCCATGGACCACAACAGATTCGAGACCCGGGTGCTGCCCCAGCGGACCAACTGCAGCTCGTTCAGCTGGTCGGGGTCGAAGCTGGCCAGGGTGCGTTCGGCCTCGATGCGGTGCCCCTGGTACAGCAGGGCGCGGGCGAGCAGGTCGGCGGATTCGACGCCGCCGCGGCGCTCCACCGCCGCGCGGGCGAACCGCTCGCCGAGCGGGATATTGGCCAGCCCGATCGCATCCGCGGCGGCGGCCTCGAACAGCTCCAGATCCGCGGATTTATCGCTGTCCAAGGCCAATTCGGCCAGCCGGATGCGATCGGAGGCGGATTTGATGGGCCGCTCCCGCAGCGACGAGTACAACCGGCCGCGCAGCCGTCGCGCCGACGCGATGCCCAGCCGCCGCCGGATCACCTCGCCGAACAGCGGATGGTTGTAGCGGACCAGCAGCTGGTGTGTGTTCTCGACAATCCTGATGACGCCGCGGGATTCGGCCGCCTCCACCGATTCCTCACCGGCCAGCTCGGCCAGCACGTCCAGGTCGATCGGCTCGCAGAAGGTGAGCAGCTCCAGGACCCGCAGCACATCCTCGGGCAGCTGTTCGACCCGATCCTCCAGCAGCGCAGCCAGTTCCGAGGTGACCGCGGCCCGCCCGCGCAGCTGCCAGACGCCGTTGACCTGCCGCAGCGTCCCGGCCTCCAGGGCGCCTTCCACCAAATGCCGCAGGAACAAGGCGTTTCCGCCCGACGACTCCCACATCAGGTTGGCGGTGAAACCCTCCAGCTGTCCGCCGAGCATGTTCTCGACGAGTTCGACGCTCTGGCGTTCGGTGAAGGGGGACAGATCGATACGCAGCAGGTGCCCGTCCTTCCACAGTGAGGTCACCGCGTCGGGAACCTGGACCCCGCTGCGCACCGTGCACACGATGTGCGCCGCCTTGTCGATGGCCAGCTGCAGCAGCAGCGTCGCCGACAACTGATCCAGCAGGTGCGCGTCGTCGACACCGATGATGGTGTGCCCGTCGGCCAGCAGCGCCTCGCGTGCGGCGGCCATGAAGGTCACCGGATCGTGCGCGGTGTAGACGCCCACCATGTGGGCGAAGACACCGAGCGGAATGCTGCGGGCGGACTCGGTCCCCGCCACCCACCGGATATTGCCGCCGACCGCGGCCGTCGCCTGCCGTGCCAGCGTCGTCTTGCCGACCCCGGCGTCGCCCGTGAGCACGGCGCCGACGAACCCGGTGCCGGTGAGTGCCGCGCGGATCGACTCGAGCTCGTTCCCGCGTTCGATCATCGGCCAGTTCCGTGCCATGCAATTACTTTAGTGCCTCAGTGAATGTACGCGGAGCGAACGAAGGCCGAACGGCAGCAGGCAGATCCAGCACAGATGCCGATATGCTATCGACGACCGCCGTGCCGCCGACCTCGCGAATGTCAGTCTGCCCAGACCTGCTCGATCGGCGTCGCCTCCGTCGGCGGCGGCGTGGGAGTCCCGTTCGGGGTGCGGGAGAAGCGCGGAGCGGGGGCGTGCTGCACGACACCGTCGATCTCCACCAGCGCCTCGCGAGCGGCGATATGGCCGTTCTCGGTGGCCTCGGTGAGGGTCAGGACCGGGGTGACGCAGGCGTCGGTGTCCTCGAACACCGCCGACCACTCGTCCCGCGTCTTGGTCTTGATCCGGTCCGCGAACAGCTTCTTCAGCTGGTCCTGGCCGTTCGGGTCGATCTGGTGCGGCAGGCCCTCCGGGTCGATCTCCAGGCCCTTCAGGAATTCGGCGTAGAACTGCGGCTCGATGCAGCCGACCGCCAGATACTTGCCGTCGGAGGTCTCGTAGGTGTCGTAGAACGCCATGCCGGTGTCGAGCAGGTTGGTGCCGCGCTCGTCGGACCACAGGCCCATCCCGCGCATCCCCCAGATCATATGCGACAGCGCCAGCGCGCCGTCGATCATGGCGGCATCGATGACCTGGCCCTTACCGGAGCTCTGCCGCTCCACCAGCGCCGCGAGGATGCCGAACACCAGGAACATCGACCCGCCACCGAAGTCGCCGACCATGTTCAGCGGCGGCACCGGCCGCTCGCCCTTGTGGCCGATGGCGTTCAGGACGCCGGTGAGCGAGATGTAGTTGATGTCGTGACCGGCCCGGTCGGCGAGCGGGCCGTGCTGGCCCCAGCCCGTCATGCGCCCGTAGACCAGCCGGGGATTGCGTTCCAGCGCGGCGTCCGGGCCCAGGCCCATGCGCTCGGTGACGCCCGGCCGGAAGCCCTCGATGAGCACGTCGGACTTCTCGATGAGGCCCAGCACCTTTTCGATGTCGGCCGCATCCTTCAGATTGGCCTCGACGATGGTGCGGCCGCGCCACTGCGGGCGCTCCATGAACCCCGGCAGCTGTCCGGGCCGCTGCACTCGCACCACGTCCGCGCCGAGGTCCGCGAGCAGCAGCGCCGCGTGCGGGCCGGGGCCGATTCCGGCCAGTTCAACAACTCGGATGCCCGCGAGCGGGCCCTGTCGGGTGCCGGTGGATGGAGTGCTCACGCCCTACCTCGGTTCGTCGTCGATCCCTGCCTACCGGATCACTGCCCGGTATTGTCAGTATGACAATAAGGGCGGTCGCCCCGTCAATGGCGGGTCGCTCGCGCCCGGCCGATACGGCTCGGCAATACCCGGTTACCTCGAGGCAATGCGGTATGCCTACCGTCTGAGCAGCATCGTTGGACGACGACGGGAGATGTGGGTGTTCATCAGGTCTATCGGCCTGCTGGCGACGGCGTGCGCGGTGGCGGTCGCTGCCACCGGCTGTGGCAGCGGCGACTCCGGCGATGACAAGGTTTCGGTCAAGGCGCTGATCATCACGATGTTCGACCCGGAGGCCAAGCCGTGGGTCGAGAAACAGCGGTGGACGCACGAGATCCCCGTCGACGGCGTGCGAACGCCGGTGCGCTGCAACGACTCCGGACTGTGCATGATGGTGACGGAGATGGGCAAGGTGAATGCCTCGCTGTCCACCGCCGCCGTATTGGGCAGCCCGCGTTTGAATTTCGACGACGCGTACTTCGTCACCGCGGGAATCGCCGGAACCCCGCCCGACGCCGGGACCCTGGGCTTCGCCGCCTGGGCGCGCTGGGTGGTCGACGTGGACCTCGGGCATCACGTCCTGCCGCAGGACGACCCGAACGTCGCCAACGGCTATGTGCCGCACTCCAAGCCGAGCACTCAGGCGTACAAGCTGGACGGCAGGCTCGTGTATGCGGTGTACCGCAACACCAAGGACGTCGCGCTGGCCGACAGTCCCGACGCCGCCCAGGCGCGTGCGGCCTACCCGCAGCAGCAGGGCGATCCCAAACCCACTGTCGTGCAGTGCGATACGGCCACCGGGGACAACTTCTTCAACGGCCCCGCCGCCTCGGCCCGCGCCTCCCACATCGTCGGCCTGTACTCGAACGGCCAAGGCCGCTACTGCACCACCCAAATGGAGGACAATGGTACCGCCGCTGCCCTGCAGCGCGCCGGAAAGCTCGACCGCTACGTAAACCTCCGCACCGCCAGCAATTTCGACCAGCCCCATCCGGGCCAAACGGTAGGCCAGGCCCTGGACGCGGTCGAGAACGGCGGCTACTCACCGGGTTTCCCGCTCTCCATCGAAAACGCCTATCGAGTCGGCCTGGCCGCCGCGAACTACCTGATGCAGCACCCCGATCTGTCCTGACGGGGTATCGTGACCGAGATCCATCCCGGTCTGCCGAGAGGGAGCGACATGGCACTGGAATCCGACGGCCCTGCACAAGATTTCGCGGTGGTCCCCGCCGAGGTGACCGATGCCGGTCAGTTCGTGAAGTACACGGCCGATTCCCTGGTGAGTGGATTGCGGTCGCTGGACGCCGATATCGCTACCCTGCTGGACACGTGGAAGGGCAGTTCCGCCGACGCCTACCGGGCGGGCTGGGACGAAGCGAAGCACGGTGCGGTCACCGTGCTCGAGTCGCTCTCGTCGATGGCGGAGCTGCTCGGCGTCACCGGCCGGGTGGTGCAGGAGATGGACGAATCCAAGGCTCGGGCGATCAGCGCGCTGAATATATAGGGAGGGATATGTCGGACGATGCGCAGTCGTTCCAGGTGAAGCTGACCGATCTGGAACAGATCATGGCCCGGCTCGAGGGTTTCCGGGGTTTTCTCACCGAGAGCATGTCCGGATTGCAGTCGCGGGTCGATACCGCCCAGCAGAACTGGAACGGAGCATCGGCCGATGCCCAGGCCGACGCATTCCGGCAATGGATGACCGGCGCCGCCGACGTGGTCGAGGGCATCGCGGCGATGAAGCAAGCCGCTCAGGCCGCGCATGATCGCTACAGTTCGGCGGCCGCGGCGAACCTGCGGATGCTCGGCCGAGGGTAGACGTCGGCGTGACCGGGTTCAACGTCGCTCCGGCGGTCTATTACTCGTCCGCCACCGCTCTCAATCAGGCCGCACAGCATTTCTATGCGGCGTTCGTGACGCAGATGAACGCGATGTCCGGCACAGCGGGCATGGGCGGAAGTGTCGGAGCCTGCAAGGCTTGGTCGACCTCCTACGACACCGCCGCCCCTGACGCATACCTTCTTGCGGGCCAACTCGCGGATGCGATCCACAACTATGCAGGGATCCTGCAGCAGGCGGGCCACAACTATGCGCGAGCCGATCATGATCCCAAAAGCGGCCGACCGGAGCCGTCGGCACCGGCCTCGCTCCCGCCCGCACGATCGGTGTGCCCGAATCTGCCGCCATCGGCCGGAGGGCCGGGCAACGGATTGGTGGACGACGGTTTCGAGTTGGCGAGCAAGGTGGGCATTCCCATCCCCGATGGGGACCCCGGCAAACTACTCACCGCAGCCGATGCCTGGAAGGCGCTCGCGGCCGATGTGAACGTGGCGAATCTACCGGCAAAGCTGGAGGGCATCGCACAGAACTTTCAGGCTGTGACCGCACCCGAGGTCCAGTTCATCGATGAAGACATCCGGGAGATGAAGACCGCCGCCGAGGATCTGATTACGACCTTCACCGATCTCGCGAATTCGTGCCGCGAGCAGAAGACCGCGATCGACAATCTGCGAGAGGATTTGAAGGGCCTCTTGCAGGACCTGGCCAAGGACATCGCGACCGAGGTCGCGACCACCGTGGTCTTCGGCGCGGTAGCGGGCGCGCTGACCGTCGGTTTCGGCGCGGCGGCGGTCACCGCCTACAAGACCGGCAAGATCGCGAAGAAGGTCAAGACCTGGGCCGACCGCATCGCCGGTATCGTGCAGAAAGCCAAGCTGCTGACGGCGGTGAAGGTCCAGAAGTCCACTTCGGCCAGTCGGCAGAAGATGCAACGCATCATCGACTTGGTCAAGAAGCACGGCGACGACGTGAAGAAAGCGCCCGGCAAGTCATCGATCACGCAGAAAGCGGAACAAATCGGAAAGGAAGTCGGTAAGCTCCCGCCCGGTAGCGGCAAGCCGGACATCCTCGCTCAGCGGCTGACCGACCTGAAACTCCCGCACGATGACGCAGTCGAAGCAGCTCAGATTGCCTCGAGAGCAGCGTTCGGTGAAGTTGGTGGTACCGCACCGGCCAAAGGTGGTGGAACGGTTATTCTCCCGTTGTATGCGACACAGAAGGTGGTCATGATAGTCCGGAAGGATGGTTCCGTAATATCCCAGAAGGGTAACGTACAAGACTTTATCGGTCCTTAGAGGCAAGCCGTGAGCGAGGGTGTTACGTGAATGAATCGAGAACTTCGAGTATGCTGGATTTCGAAGTTTATCTATTGATGTGCATGGTATGCGACGAGAGTATCAAGCAAGCCAAGCTGCGGGAAATCGGTGTCACCACGAGCGACGCAAAAGCAGTTGAGGAACGGGTTTCTCGGCATCTACAGTCCGGTTCCCGGCAATTCGACACCGCACGAGAAATACTGCGGGCGGAAATTATGGATCCAGGTCGCCAGGAGTTCACGTATGGCCTTCAGCTGTGGCCGGAGTTCGAGTTCACAGTGGTGGGCGATCGCGGACATTGGCACAGTGCGCGATTCGTCCGCGCCGCGGGACACAGCGGTCCCACCGCTCGCCAGCCGGAAGATCTCGAGGTGTGGAGTGCAACCATCGCAGAGCTCGAGGCGCTGTTCGGTCCCCTGCAAGACGGCGATCATTGGCCACCGTACGAGGAGTTTATTTTCGAGGACGCCGACGGCGGCAAGTACGGAGCCGGATTCAGTTTCGGGCTGCTGCAGAAAATCCAGAGGCTGTGAATCCTCTCGCGGTGGCACCCAGTGGCGTGAAGCGGCGCCGATGGAATACGAGTCTCCTTCCAAGCATCACCTTCGCCGAGTTGGGAGAAGCGCGCGGTTTGTCGATGCGCCTACTCGATCACTGGGAGTGGGATTGTGTCGCCCGGTTGGAGTTTGGGTAGGTCGTCGCGGTGTAGGCGGAGGGTGGGGGGCTCGCTGGCTGGGAGGGGGCGGGTTGTGGGTGGGGAATCGCTGGCCGGGCGCACCTTCACCGGGAGTCGGTAGAAGGTGCGGGCGTTGTCTTCGAGGACCTTGTGCATGTCCGTGCCGATGACATCGGCGATCAGGTCGACGTCCGAATTGCGGAACGGGCGGCCCGCGCGGGTGCCCGGCAGGTCGGAGCCGAACATCAGGGCGTCGGGGTTGACCGTGTGGATGCGGCGCAGGGCCGAGGCCACGTCCATCGAGACGCGGCCGAAGCCCGATGCCTTTACCCGGGCGCCGCGGTCGACCAGATTCAGCAGGTAGGGCAGGCATTCGTCGGACATGCCCATGTGGTCGATCGAGAGCGCGGGCAGCTTCGAGATCACCGGTTCCAGCGAGCCGAGCATGGAACCGTCGATATACAGCTCGACGTGCCACCCGGCGATCTCGTGCGCGCGCAGCGCCTGCATGGTCAGGGCCACGATATCCCCGGCCGCGCGCTTGAGGTTGAACCGCAGCGCGCGCACGCCCGCACGGTCCAGGTCCGCGATCTCCTCGTCGCTCGCGTCGGGATCCAGGTTGATCACGCCCACCCAGTGCGGGCCCAGTTCGGCCAGCGACGCGCGCAGGAAGCCGCTGTCGGTCCCCTGGAACGATGCGCTCACCACCGCACCACCGTCGATATCGAAGCGGGACATACGCTTTCGATAGTCGGCGATGGTGTAGGGCGGCGGCAGATAGCCCTCGTTCTCGATCAGCGGGAACCGCGGATCGATGATGTGGACATGGGAATCGAACACGTGATCAGCATGCCTCACAACAGTGACATATATGTAAGAGAATTGCGTCCCGGCGTTCGCCGGGATGACAAAGGCGAACACCTGGTCGCGGATGACGAGGCGAACACCTGGACCCGCAGACGACGGGGGGGGGAACGCCGGGACCTGCTGATGACAAGGGGGGACGCCGGGGCCCGCGGACGACGAGGGGGACGCCGGGGCCCACGGATGACAAAGGGGACGCCGGGACCTGCGGACGACGAGGGAACGTTGACGCCGCGAGGGTACGCCCGTGTGACTACGCCTTGTGCGGCTCGCTGGCGGCGAGCATCTCGTGCCGCTCGACCACCTTGACGCGCTCGCGGCCCTGCGGCTCGCCCAGGGAGCGCTCGTGGGCGTCGAGGCGGTACCACCCGGCCCAGGTGGTGAACGGAATTCCCTTGTCCTCCAGGAACTTCGTCACCGCCTCCGGCTCGCGCTCGGCGGCCGGGGTGAAGTTGGCGGCATCGTCGAGCAGGCAGGCGATGGTCTCGTTGGCGTCGCCCTTGGTGTGGCCGATCAAGCCGACCGGGCCGCGCTTGATCCAGCCGGTGACGTAGGTCTGCGGCACGAAGCGGTCGGCACCGTCGGCATCCTCGTCGGCCAGCACGCGCCCGGCCTCGTTCGGCACGGTCCCCGCCTGCTCGTCGAACGGCAGCTGGGGGATGTTCTGCGACAGGTACCCGACGGCGCGATAGACCGCCTGCACGTCCCAGTCTCGGTAGACGCCGGTGCCCTTGACGTTGCCGGTGCCGTCGAGCTGGGTGCGCTCGGTGCGCAGCCCGGCCACGCTGCCGTCCTCGCCGACGATCTCGTGCGGCGACTCGAAGAAGTGCAGGAACAGCTTGTGCGGGCGGTTGCCGACATCGCGAATCGCCCACTGCTCCAACGTGTTGCAGACCATGTCGACCTGCTTGGAATGGCGGCGCGCCGCCTCCGAGCCTTCGTCGTAGTCGATGTCCTCGGGATCGACGATGACCTCGATATTCGGCGAGTGGTCCAGCTCGCGCAGCTCGAGCGGCGTGAACTTGGCCTGCGCGGGACCGCGGCGGCCGAACACGTGCACCTCGACGGCCTTGTTGTCCTTCAGGCCCTCGTAGACGTTCGGCGGGATCTCGGTGGGCAGCAGCTCGTCGCCGGTCTTGGCCAGCACCCGCGCCACGTCCAGCGCGACGTTGCCGACACCGAGCACCGCGACCTTCTCCGCGTCCAGCGGCCAGCTGCGCGGCACGTCCGGGTGGCCGTCGTACCAGGACACGAAGTCGGCGGCGCCGTGCGAGCCGTCCAGGTCGATACCGGGCACCGGCAGCGCGCGGTCCGCGTTGGCGCCGGTGGAGAAGATCACCGCGTCGTAGAACTGGCGCAGTTCGTCGAGGGTGATGTCGGTGCCGTAGTCGATATTCCCGAGCAGGCGCACCTGCGGCTTGTCGAGCACCTTGTGCAGCGCGGTGATGATGCCCTTGATGCGCGGGTGATCCGGCGCGACGCCGTAGCGGATGAGGCCGAACGGCGCGGGCATCCGCTCGTACAGATCGATGCTCACCTCGGCATCGGACTTCATCAGGGCGTCGGCGGCGTAGATCCCGGCCGGTCCGGCGCCCACGATCGCTATGCGCAGCGGGTCGTTCGCACTGTATTCGGTCATTCTTACGCGCACCCTCTGGTCGAGAACTCTGTCGTCATGTACTCAGCCGTGTATTCAGCCGTCTTTCTTAGCTTAGGCTAAGTTGACGTGTGGTCCGGGCTGCACCCGGCCGATCCGACATCCCGTCGATGCTGCTTCGTTGCTGCGCGGGGACGCGGTCCGTACCGGCCGGAGCCGGGGGTTCTGGTGATTCTATCGGTGGCCGCTATCGCGGTTATTCCCGGGATCCGGCGGGGAAACCCGGATGTGATCTCGGACACCAGGACCGACCAGGGATGATCGGTGCATGGACGAAGCCCCCGAGCACGCACCCGCGATCGATCAGCGCGAGACCACGCGGTCGGTGATCCCGTTCGTCGCCGCCGCGGTGGTGGCGGTGCTGGTGATCGGCGGGATCGTGGGGCTCGCGCTGGCGCGGCCGGTTGAGAACAATGTCACAGATTCCGATCGGATCGCGGTGGCCGTGCGCAATTTCGCCACCGCCCAAGCGGATTCGGACGCCGCGCGGCGGGCGACCACTACCTGTCCCGGATTCGACGAGCGCCGTTCGCCCCTCGGCCCGGACGCGCTCGGTAAGCAGGTCGAGATCGCGAAGGTCGCCGATACCGGCATCGACGGCGACCGCGCCACGGCCGCCGTGACGAGCGCGATCGATGGCCGCGAGTCGACCTCGACCTGGAACCTGGCGCGGATCGACGGCGCCTGGCTGGTGTGCGGTTGACATGCGAGGCTGTGACCAGGCACTCTCGATCCAGGTCATGAGCGCCAGCGCCAAGCCCCGGCTCGCTGGTCGGCAACCCTCCTCCGCGGTGGGGTGCTCCGGGTGACGACCTGGCCACGCGTCGAACTCTCCACGATGCGGCAAGTGCGGATTCTCAGGAGGTACGAGTGACATACGCGGGCGACATCACGCCGAAGCAGGCGTGGGATCTGTTGCAGGACAACCCCGATGCGGTGCTGATCGACGTGCGCACCGAGGCCGAGTGGCGGTTCGTCGGGGTGCCGGACACCAGTTCGATCGACCGGCCGACGGCGCTGATCGAGTGGGTCGACGGCACCGGCGCGCCGAACGCGCAGTTCGTGGACCAGCTGCGGCAGGTGCTCGCACAGCGGCCGGACGGCGATGCCCCGGTGATCTTCCTGTGCCGGTCCGGGCAGCGGTCCATCGGCGCCGCGACAGCCTCGACCGCCGCCGGGTTCGAGCCCTCCTACAACGTGCTCGAGGGTTTCGAGGGTCCGCTGGATGCCGACGGGCACCGGGGAAGTGCGGGTTGGCGGGCGCTCGGACTGCCGTGGCGGCAGTCGTGAGCCGGGGTTCGATCGGGTGCTGTTCGGTCGCCGGTGCGGGCACCGATCGGAGCCAGGCATGATCACCGGAGGCGCATTCGACAAGCCGCTGCCCGAGGGCGTGGGCCCGGCGACCCTGGGGGTGCGCGGGGGCCTGCGGCGCTCCGGCTTCGAGGAGACGTCGGAGGCGCTGTATCTGACCTCCGGATTCGTCTACGAGAGCGCCGAGGCGGCCGAGGCCGCGTTCACCGGCGACGTAGAGCATTTCGTGTACTCGCGCTACGGCAATCCGACGGTCGCGATGTTCGAGGAGCGCATGCGCCTGCTCGACGGCGCCGAGGCCTGCTTCGCGACCGCCAGCGGCATGTCGGCCGTATTCACCGCGCTCGCAGCGCTTCTGGGTAACGGCGACCGACTTGTGGCCGCGCGCAGCCTGTTCGGGTCCTGCTTCGTGGTCTGCAACGAGATCCTGCCGCGCTGGGGCGTGGAGACCGTCTTCGTCGACGGCGAGGACCTCGACCAGTGGGAGGCGGCGCTGTCGCAGCCGACCCAGGCGGTGTTCTTCGAGACCCCGTCCAACCCGATGCAGACCCTGGTGGATGTGCGGCGGGTCTCCGAGCTGGCGCACGCAGCGGGCGCGAAGGTGGTGCTGGACAACGTCTTTGCCACGCCACTGCTGCAGCGCAGCCTCGACCTCGGCGCCGATGTGGTGGTGTATTCGGGCACCAAGCACATCGACGGCCAGGGGCGGGTGCTTGGCGGTGCGATCCTGGGTTCGCGGGACTACATCGACGGCCCGGTGAAGACGCTCATGCGGCACACCGGACCGGCGCTCAGCCCATTCAATGCTTGGACGCTGCTCAAGGGCTTGGAGACCATGCCGCTGCGGGTGCGTCAGTCCGCGCAGTCGGCGCTGCGGATCGCGGAGTTCCTGGAGCGGCACCCGGCCGTGTCCTGGACGAAATACCCGTTCCTGCAGTCACATCCGCAGTACGAGCTGGCCGCGGGGCAGATGTCGGCGGGCGGCACCGTTGTCACCTTCGAACTGGCGTCGCCGGACGGGGACGCGAAGAAGCGGGCGTTCGAGGTCCTCAACCGGCTGCGCATCGTCGACATCTCCAACAACCTCGGCGACGCCAAGACCCTGATCACGCACCCCGCCACCACCACGCACCGGGCGATGGGTCCGGAAGGCCGTGCGGCCGTGGGCATTACGGACGGCGTCGTGCGGATCTCGGTCGGGCTGGAGGACGTGGAGGACCTACTCGCGGACCTGGACCAGGCACTGGGCTGAAGGGTTCGCCACGCTCTAGCCGGACACGGTGAGCCGAGGGTGGTCGAGCAACGCTTGCCAGGCCGAGAAGGCCTCCCCGTACCGAATTGGGCTTCGCTTCTCAGTCCGCCAATGCAACGTAGATCGGCGTTGCCACCAGAATTCCGTTTCCCTTGAATAAAGGCTTTGCGAGAAATTCCAGCGACAACGAGTTCGACGGCAGCAGCGGTACGGCTGGGCCTATCTTGACGGCTGGGTCTTCAGCCAAATCGGGTGGTGTGATTCCCAGGATTTGGTCGACTGCTTCGGCTACTGTGCGACGACCGTCCGACAGAGCCTGTGGATCGGGCAAAGACTTCTTCGGCGCAGCTGGCCCGAGGTCCCACAGGGACTTCCACTTCGCCATAATCTCCCCGTAGTAACCTAGATCCACGTAGCCGTTGAATTCAGGCTCCAGGCCGTCTTTGGCGGCATAGGATAAGAATTTTACGAAATAGTAGTCGATATTATGTTTTGCCGTGGCATCGGCGGCGGCACCGACCATGCTGCTCGCGGAGCCGATCAATACCACTTTTACGTTGTCGAGAATCCCCGCGAACATGGCCAGCTCACGGTAGCCGTGCATGATGCCGTACGGCAGCGTGCCGACGCCGTGTACATACGATTTGGGGTTCTCGATCGTTCCCACCCAGTCGTTGTTTCTTCGCAGATAGGCGCGCAGCACTGTTGCCTTGGCGGCCAGCTCGGAGGACCGGGCGACGGCGGGCGATTTGATTCCGGCTGTCGCCATCGGTAGGCCGACCTTCACCTCGGCCTCGAGCGACCGGAGTCTCGAGACGGGGATCTGGGAGACCAGCACGTCCAGCTTCGCCTGGGACAGGTAGATGTAGTAGCGCGGCGGATCCGGGCGCCGCCTCTTAAAGATGTTGCGCATCAAGGACTCCACCACGATAGATGACTTTGCACCTGCCGCTCCAGGCTACGACAGCGGCCGAGTTCGGGGGGCGGCATCGGTCGTGACGCCAGCGGGGCGCTCAGTCGTGGTCGATCCGGTCCAGCGCGGCAGACAGTTTCGTGAGGCCTTCGGCGATCTCTGTCAGTTGATCCTTGCCCAATTCGGCTACGAGGCGCTTGGCCATATCGGCATGCTGCGGGTTGATGCGGCGGACGGCGGCGTGACCGGCTTCGGTGACCGCCACCAGCTTTGCTCGCTTGTGCGCGGGGTTGGGCCGGTATTCGGCAAGGCCCTTGTCCACCAGGAGATCCGCGATGCGCTGGACGGCCTGGCGGGTGATGCCCATTTCGCGGGCGATGCCCGCCACCGGCAGCGGTTCACGCAGGATCGCGCCCAGCACCTGCCACCAGGCGGCGGTGAGACCGGCGGGACGAGCCAATTCCTCTGCGATGGCGAGGAATTGGCCGTTCAGCCTGAACGAGGTCACCGCTGCTGTCGCGAATAGGTCCTGTTCGGTGCGGGTCATCTCACCTCCTGTATGCCTGTCCAGGTGTTCGAGTGCTGGCGCGAGTGATTGTCGATCACGCCCGCGTTGCCGTGCGCGGCACAGTCGCCTCGTCCGTGAGTCCGCTCACGACACCGCCGCCTCCTGCGCCCGCCCACTTTCGTACTCAGCGAGTGTGTAGAACCCCTGCGCATCGTTGCGTCCGTACAGCGCGTACCACGCGTCGAGCACGTGCGGCTCGTAGATGCCCAGGCGTGCGAGGACCGCGCGGGCGAATTCCACCGGCTTGGTCCCGGTCGCGGTGATCAGGTCTCCGTCGGTCACAGCCGGTTCCGGAACATAGTGCCCGGCGCCCGAATACCCGCTCATCGCAAGGTAGTTCGGGTCGTTGCTGGTGTGCGGGCGGGCGTCCAGCAGCCCCTCCGCCGCCAGCCCGAACGTGGCCCCGCAAATCGCGGCCACCGGTACCCCCGCCGTCAGAAACTCCCGCGCCTTGCGCCCGACGGCTGCCAGCGCCCCCGTCTCCCACGTATCCGCCCCGGGTAGCAGCAGCATCGCGCTCTCGCTCGGCGACAGTTCATCAAGCGTCACGTCGGGGACGACGCGCATCCCGCCCGCCGAGACGACCGCATCGCTCGTGGGGCCGACGGTCCGGACCTGCCAGGTCCCCGGCTCGCGCTGCCACATCGCTCGGTTGATATGCGCGGTGGCGTGGCCGAGTTCCCAATCGGAGAAGGTGTCGTAGACCGCCATGTGCACTGTGTTCACCATGACAATATGCTGTCATATTTGACAGCATATTGTCAACAGTGGCAAGGTGCCTTCGGTGGGAGCAAGCTGGGTGGACGTGGCGCAACACCTGCGCCCACGCTAGTTCGGAGGGCCAAAATAATGTGTTAGCCTGCCCGAACTACCGTGCTCACGGGCCGCCCGCGACGAGCGGTGCCGCCTCGTTTCAGGATCGGAGAGCCGCATGAACACACTCGTCGACCGCGTGCACGCGATCAATTGGAACCGCCTGCCGGACCCGAAGGACGCCGAGGTCTGGGACCGGCTCACCGGGAACTTCTGGCTGCCGGAGAGGGTGCCGCTGTCCAACGACCTGCACACCTGGGAACAGCTCGCAGCGACCGAACAACGGCTCACCACAAGGGTTTTCACCGGGTTGACCCTGCTTGACACGGCCCAGGCCACCGTCGGCGCGGTGGCGATGATCGCCGACGCGATCACCCCGCACGAGGAGGCCGTGCTCACCAACATCGCCTTCATGGAGTCCGTGCACGCCAAGAGCTACAGCTCGATCTTCTCCACACTGTGCTCGACGCGCCAGATCGATGAGGCGTTCGACTGGTCCGAGCGCAATCCGCACCTGCAGAACAAGGCGCGGATCATCGTCGACTACTACCGCGGCGACGACGCGCTGAAGCGCAAGGCCGCCTCGGTGATGCTGGAATCGTTCCTGTTCTACTCCGGGTTCTTCCTGCCGATGCGCTGGTCCGCGCGCGGAAAGCTCACCAACACAGCCGATCTCATCCGCCTCATCATCAGAGACGAAGCGGTACACGGCTTCTACATCGGGTACAAGTGCCAGCGCGGGCTGGCGAAGCTGACCGCGGCCGAGCGCAGGGACCACCGCGACTACACCTACGAGCTGCTGAATGCCTTGTACGCCAACGAGATCGACTACGCCCGCGACCTGTACGACGAGGTCGGCTGGACCGACGACGTGCTGCCGTTCATGCGGTTCAACGCCAACCGCGCGCTGTCCAACCTGGGCTACGAGGCGCTGTTCCCGGCGCAGGAGTGCCGCGTGGACTCCGCGATCCTCGCCGCCCTCGACCCGGGCGCGGGCGAGAACCACGACTTCTTCTCCGGCTCCGGCAGCTCCTATGTCATCGGCAAACAGCAGCAGACCGAGGACGCCGACTGGGATTTCTGAGTTACTCGCGCTTCTCAGGCGCCGAACGGGTTCGAGGTGCGGCCGACCAGGTCGGCGACGGATTCCAGGACGACCGTGGGCCGGTATGGGTAGTGCTCTACGGAGGCGCGGGTGGAGATGCCCGAGGTGACGAGGATGGTGCGCATCCCGGCCTCCAGACCCGAGATCACGTCGGTGTCCATCCGGTCGCCGATCATCACCGTGGACTGCGAGTGCGCGCCGATGCGGCGCAGCGCCGAGCGCATCATCAGCGGGTTGGGTTTGCCGACGTAGTACGGGTCGCGGCCGGTGGCCCGGGTGATCAGAGCGGCGACGGAACCGGTCGCGGGCAGTACGCCTTCTCGGGAGGGACCGGTCGCGTCGGGATTGGTGGCGATGAACCGGGCGCCGCGCTCGACGAGGCGGATCGCGGTCGTGATCGCCTCGAACGAATAGGTGCGGGTCTCGCCGAGCACCACGTAGTCGGGGTCGCTGTCGGTGAGGACGTAGCCGATGTCGTGCAGGGCCGTGGTCAGGCCCGACTCGCCGACCACGTAGGCCGTGCCGCCCGGGCGCTGCTCGTCCAGGAACGTCGCGGTGGCCAGCGCGGAGGTCCAGATCGCCTCCGGTGGAATGTCCAGCCCGGTGTGCCGCAGCCGTGCCTGCAGATCGCGCGGGGTGCGGATGGAATTGTTGGTGAGTACCAGGAATGGGATGTCGTTGGCCTGCAGCTCCGACAGGAACTTGTCGGCACCCGGCACCAGGTGGTCCTCGTGCACGAGCACCCCGTCCATATCGGTCAGGTACGACAGAATCGGTTCGTTGTCGGCAGTCACCAGTCAATTCTGAGCTATTGGCTGTTCGCATGTGGACAACTCGGGAAGTTGCGACCATTCACACACCCGCCATCGCCGCTGACTATGTTCGAGTGTGACGGTGGAGCAACAGCGAACAGGAGTGGCGCAGTGAGTGGACTCAAGCTCGGGTACAAGGCGTCGGCGGAACAGTTCGGCCCTCGGGAGCTGGTGGAGCTCGGGGTTCTCGTCGAGGAGCACGGGCTCGACAGCGCCACGGTCAGCGACCATTTCCAGCCGTGGCGGCACGAGGGCGGCCACGCGCCGTTCTCGCTGGCGTGGATGACCGCGGTCGGCGAGCGCACCAAGCGGATCCAACTCGGCACCTCGGTGCTGACACCCACCTTCCGATACAACCCGGCCGTGATCGCGCAGTCCTTCGCGACAATGGGCTGTCTGTACCCCGACCGCATCATGCTGGGCGTGGGGACCGGTGAGGCGCTCAACGAGATCGCCACCGGGTACAAGGGCGAGTGGCCGGAGTTCAAGGAGCGGTTCGCGCGGCTGCGCGAGTCCGTCGACCTGATGCGGGCGCTGTGGACCGGCGACCGGGTGACCTTCGAGGGGCAGTACTACAACACCGTCGGCGCCTCCATCTACGACGTGCCGAAGGGCGGCATCCCGGTGTACGTCGCCGCGGGCGGGCCGCTGGTGGCGCGGTACGCGGGGCGCGCGGGCGACGGCTTCATCTGCACCTCGGGCAAGGGCATGGACCTCTACACCGAGAAGCTGATGCCCGCCGTCGACGAGGGCACCGCGAAGGTCGGGCGCACCCGCGACGATATCGACCGGATGATCGAGATCAAGATCTCCTACGACACCGATCCCGAACTGGCGCTGGAGAATACGCGCTTCTGGGCGCCGCTGTCGCTGACCGCCGAGCAGAAGCACAGCATCACCGACCCGATCGAGATGGAGAAGGCCGCCGACGCGCTGCCGATCGAGCAGATCGCCCAGCGTTGGATCGTCGCCAGCGACCCGGACGAGGCGGTGGAGCAGATCAAGCAGTACGTGGACGCGGGCCTGAACCACCTGGTATTCCACGCTCCCGGCCACGACCAGCGCCGCTTCCTGGACCAGTTCCAGCGCGACCTGGCTCCGCGGCTGCGGGCACTGTAGCAACGCGTATCCGGACGCTTACCGGTCGAATTCCCGGCGCGCTCTTGGTCGGAAATGCGGAGGGCCCACGGAGCCTGCTCGGCTGGGGCGTGGGGCGGCTCAGGCTCGGGTGAGGGCGAAGATCCGCAGGTTGCGGGTGGTGCGGCTGCGGTAGGCGGCATATGCCTCGGTCGTCTCGACGAACCTGTCGAAGATCTCGTCCTTCTTCGCCGGATCCTCGATCAGGTTCGCGCGCACCGGGATTCGCTCACCACTGATCGTCACCAGGCCGGTCGGGTCGGCGAGCAGGTTCGCCGTCCAGGCCGGGTGGTGTGCCTGGCCGAAGTTGCTGCCGATCACGTACAGCACGTCGCCGTCGTGGACGTACAGCAGCGGCGACGGGCGCGGCTCGCCAGACTTGCGGCCCGTTGTGGTCAACAGGATGACCGGAATCCCGATCGGGCCGAGCACGGTGTAGCGGCCCGCGGTGCGCTCGAGCACCTTCCGGTCCAGCGGGGTGAGCTTGCGGATGATCAGCGACCCGATCTTGGACGCCGCGAACGGACTCGCCATGCGGCCGAGCAGGCCCGTGCGTGATCCCCACTGCCGGTCCGGAAACTGTGCTGCCATAAGGGGAATCGTAGAAGCCGCAGCCTCGGGGGGTGCAACTCCGGCGAATTGCGGGGCTCCACCGAACGCCGCCGTCGTGCGGAACTCCCGACTGAATCCCGGCGTTCGCCGCGTCGACGGTGTGAGTGCCGCGTCGACGGTGTGAGTGCCGCGACGATGGTGTGAGTGCCGCGACGACGGTATGAGCATCGGGGGTGGCGGTGTGAGCGTCGGGACCACCCTGTGAGCGCCCGCAGCGTGGTGTGCCGGGAAGGGGTGTTCGGGTGTGATTTTCCAGGTATTTGCTACTGGCCGGTCATATCGGACGCTGTTCGGTCACTAAGCTCTCGATCATGGCCGATACCGCTCCGTCCACCGTGTATATCGCCTCGCTCGAGGGTGACACCGGCAAATCGACGGTGGCCCTGGGGGCGCTGCAGATGCTGTCCGCGACGACGCCCCGGGTCGGGGTGTTCCGGCCCATCATGCGCTCGGCGACCGAACCGGACTACATCCTGGAGCTGCTGCTCGAGCACTCCACCGCCGATATCGACTACGACCAGGCCTGCGGCGTCACCTACGAGCAGGTGCACGAGGATCCCGACGCGGCGATCGGCGAGATCGTCATGCGGTTCCACGACGTGGCCAAGCTGTGTGACGCGGTGGTTATCGTCGGCAGCGACTACACCGATGTGGCCAGCCCCAGCGAGCTGCGCTTCAACGCCCGCATCGCCGTGAACCTCGGCGCCCCGGTGCTGCTGGTGCTGCGCGGTTCCGGCCGCACGCCCGAGCAGATCGTGCAGGTCGCGGAGCTGTGCGAGGGCGAACTCGCCGCCGAGCACGCGCAGCTGACCGCCATCGTGGTCAACCGCTGCGATCCCGACCAGCTGGACGAGGTCGCCGATGCCGTGCGGAGCATCTGTGCGACGTCGTGGACGCTGCCCGAGGTGCCGCTGCTGACCGCGCCGACCATGTCCGAGCTGTGCGCGGCCATCGGCGGGGAGCTGTACTCCGGGGACCCCGAGCTGATGCAGCGCGAGGCGCTGTCGGTCATGGTCGGCGGCATGACGGCCGAGCACATCCTGGAGCGGCTCAGCGACAGCGTCGCCGTCATCGTCCCGGGCGATCGCTCCGACGCCCTGCTGGCGCTGGTGAATGCCCATGAGGCGGAAGGGTTTCCGTCGCTGTCGGGCATCGTCATGAACGGCGGCATGCCGCCGCATCCGGCGATCGCGCGGCTGATCGAGGGGTTGAAGCCGAAGCTGCCGATCCTCACCACCCGGCTCGGCACCTTCGACACCGCGGGCGCCGTCTCGCGCACCCGCGGCCGGGTATCGCTGTCCAGCGTCCGCAAGGTCGACACCGCCCTGGCACTGATGGAACAGCGGGTGGACGGGCGCAAGCTGGCCGAGTTGATCGCGGTGCCCGCGCCGTCGGTGGTGACGCCGCAGATGTTCGAATATCAGCTGGTCGAGCGGGCTCGCTCGGATCGCCGCCGGATCGTGCTGCCGGAGGGCAACGACGACCGCATCCTGCGCGCCGCCGGTCGGGTGCTGCAGCGCAAGATCGCCGACCTGACCATTCTCGGTGACGAGGCGGCGGTGCGCGGCCGCGCCGCCGAACTCGGTGTCGACATCGAGGCCGCGCAGGTGCTGAACCCGAAGACCAGCGAGCTGCGCCAGGAGTTCGCGGAGAAGTACGCGCAGCTGCGCGCCCACAAGGGCATGACCGTGGAGCGGGCGCGCGAAATGATCTCCGACATCTCGTATTTCGGCACCATGATGGTGTACGAGGGCGTCGCCGACGGCATGGTGTCCGGCGCCGCGCACACCACCGCGCACACCATTCGGCCGTCGTTCGAGATCATCAAGACCGAGCCCGGGGTGTCCACCGTCTCCAGCGTGTTCCTGATGTGCCTGGCCGATCGGGTGCTCGCCTACGGCGACTGCGCGGTGGTGCCGGACCCGACCTCCGAGCAACTGGCCGATATCGCGATATCCTCCGCGCGCACCGCAGCCCAGTTCGGGATCGACCCGCGGGTGGCGATGCTGTCGTACTCGACCGGCGAGTCCGGCAGCGGCGCCGATGTCGACAAGGTGCGCGCGGCCACCAAGCTGGTGCACGAGCGTGCCCCGCAACTGCTGGTCGAGGGGCCGATCCAGTACGACGCGGCGATCGAGCCCACGGTCGCCAGCGCGAAGCTGCCGAACTCCGAGGTCGCCGGGCGCGCAACGGTTTTCGTCTTTCCCGACCTGAATACCGGGAACAATACCTACAAGGCGGTGCAGCGCAGCGCCGGTGCGGTGGCGATCGGGCCGGTGCTGCAGGGCCTGCGCAAGCCGGTCAACGACCTGTCGCGCGGTGCGCTGGTCGCCGACATCGTCAACACCGTGGCGATCACCGCCATCCAGGCCCAGTCGGAGGCGAAGCCGGAAGAGGGCTGAGGATTTCGCCGCGATGACGGAGCGGGCGGAATGCGCGGCAAACTCCCGGCGTTGCCCGAGACAGCAGCACAGATTGGAGGCGCGATGCAGGTCCTGGTGATCAACTCCGGCTCATCGTCGATCAAATATCAACTGGTGGACCCGGATTCGGGCACGGTCGTGGCCTCCGGTCTGGTGTCGAGGATCGGCGAGTCGGTCGCCCCCGGCGAACCGACCGTCGAGCATCACAGCGACGGCCGCACGTTGGCGCACGACGGCGCCGTCCCGGACCACGCCACCGGCCTGCGCATCGTGTTCGACCTGTTCGCCCGCGGCGGTCACGACCTGACCACCGCCGGTCTGACCGCCGTCGGGCACCGGGTGGTGCACGGCGGCGAGGTGTTCTATCGGCCCACGCTGATCGACGATTCGGTGGCGCGGTCGATCGATGAGCTGTCTTCGCTTGCGCCGCTGCACAACCCGGCCAACGTGACCGGCATCGAATCCGCCCGCACGCTGCTGCCGGACGTGCCGCAGGTCGCCGTCTTCGACACCGCGTTCTTCCACGGCCTGCCCGATGCCGCCAAGACGTACGCAATCGATTCGAAAGTCGCTGCCGCACACGGCATTCGCCGGTACGGCTTCCATGGAACGTCACATGAGTACGTGTCCGGGCGGGCCGCGGAGCTGCTGGGCCGGGATCCGGCGGAGCTGAACCAGATCGTGTTCCACCTGGGCAACGGCGCGTCGGCGTCGGCGATCCGGGGTGGCCGCGCGGTGGACACCACGATGGGCCTGACACCGCTGGAGGGGCTGGTGATGGGCACCCGCTCCGGCGATCTCGATCCCGGGATCATCCCGCACCTGGCGCGCACCGCCGGTCTGAGCATCGACGAGATCGACGAACTGCTGAACCGGGACTCGGGCATCAAAGGCCTGTCGGGGGTGAACGACTTCCGAGAACTGTTCGGGCTCATCGAAACCGGGGACGAGGCGGCGCTGCTCGCCTATGACGTCTACGTGCATCGGCTGCGCCGGTACCTGGGTGCGTATCTGGTGGAACTGGGTCGGGTGGATGCGGTCACCTTCACCGCCGGTGTCGGGGAGAACAACGCGCGCGTGCGCGCCGACGCGCTGGCCGGGCTCGAACGCTTCGGCATCGCCGTGGATTCCGGCCGCAACGAGGCGAAAGACCGTGCGGCTCGCTACATCTCGCCACCGGACGCCGAGGTATCGGTGCTGGTGGTGCCGACCAACGAGGAACTCGCGATCGCTCGCGCGGCGGCCCGACTGGTCGGCTGAGACTGCACGGTCACACCCAGGTCTTGGCGCGGATCGCGTTCGCGAGGTCGATCAGGGCGTAGCGATGGGCGCGGCCGGGCGCCGTGCGGGCCAGCCCGCGCAGCGCCGTCTCGGTGCCCTGACGCAGCTCGCGTTCGGTGAACGGCTCGCCGAACAGCGTGGCATCCGGCAGCTTCGGGGCGTTGCCCGCGCGCAGCCAGGCCAGCGCCGAACCGAGCACCAGGAGGCGCATCTGAATGCCGCGATGCTCGCTCGACGGCAGCGCCTGCACCCGGGCCGCGGCGATGTGCAGCGCCGATTCCTCGAGTTTCGCCACGGGTGCCGCGGTCAGCAGCATCAGCACCGCGGTCATCCGCGCCTCGCCGTAGTGCCGCGAGGCGGCCGGTACTTCGTCCAGCGCCCGCACCGCCTCGACGACCCTTCCGGCCGCGCTCAGCTGCCGGGCCAGGCCGAACGCGGCGCTCACCACGCCGCGGTCGGTGCGCCACACGGTGGCGTAGAACTTCTCCGCGTAGCGGCGCCACTGCCCGGGATCCGGCGAATCCCAGTGCTGCAGTACCAGTTCCGCGGTCGCGGCGAGTGCCAGCTTGGGCGCGACCTCGCCGGGCAGCGCCTGCAGCACCGCGTCGAATCGGTCGAACGCGCGCTGGTAGTCGAGCTCGAGCAGCCCGGCCAGGCCGAGGTACCAGTCGACGCGCCAATCGTCGTCCTCGATCCGGTTCAGCACATCGCGCGCCGCGGCGGGCTGGCCGAGGTCCAGGTGGATGCGGGCCTCGGCGAATGTGCACTCGGCCTCGAAGCTCTCCGGCGTGCCGCCCGGCTCGGCCGCGGCCCGCTGGCGCGCGGTGCGCACCGCGTCGAGCGCATGCCGCGGTTCCGGGTGCACGGTGCCCGCCAGCAGCGCGGCCGACGGATCCGACGGATCGATCACCGGAACCGGAAGTGCCGCAGCGACATCGCGGGCACGCAGATTCTTGGTGCGCGCGGCGCCGTCGACATAGGAGTCGGTCTGCGCCACCAGTTCCTCGGTGCCGAAGCTGGTGCGCGGCGGGCTGAACACCGTCGACAACTGCGGCTGCTCGGCGCCGGTCTCGGTCGCCAGAACCTCCCGCAGCACGCCCGTCAGCTGCGTCGTCATCCCCCGGGCCGACGGGAATCGGCGCGCCGGATCCGGATCGGTGGCGCGCAGCAGCAGCCGGTGGAAGAACTCGTAGCGGGCCAGCAGCGGCTCGGCCTCGGGTTCCGGGAGGCCGTCGAGATAGCGGCCCTTCTCCGTCGGCAGGTTCAGCGTCAGCGCCGCCAGCGTGCGGCCCACCGTGTAGATGTCCGACGCCGCGGTCGGCCCCGTCCTGGCGATCTCGGGTGCCTGAAAACCCCTGGTGCCGTACAGGTTTCCGTAGGATTCGAATCCGGCCACCGCGCCCAGGTCGATCAGCTTCACCTGGTCCTCGGTGACCATGATGTTATCGGGCTTGAGGTCGTTGTAGGCCAGTTCCAGCGAGTGTAGATATTCCAGCGCCGGGAGGATCTCCAGGACATAGGCGATGGCCTCGGTGACCGGCATGCGGTCCGGGCGCTCGTAGGAGTCGAGCATGTTGCGCAGCGACCGCCCGCCGACGTACTCCATGACGATGTAGCCCACGGGCACCCCCTCGGGGCTGGGGTGCTCGACGAAATTGTGGATCTTGACGATGCTGTGATGCGCCAGCTCGGCGAGGTATTGGCGCTCGGCGACGGCCACCGCCTGGGCCTCCGCGTCGCCGCTGTGCAACAGGCCCTTGAGCACCACCCAGCGGTTGCTGACATTGCGGTCGACCGCCAGGAAGATCCAGCCCAGGCCGCCGTGCGCGATGCAGCCCTGGATCGCGTATTGACCGGCGACCATATCGCCGACACTCAGGTAGGGCCGGAAATCGTAAGGGGCGCCGCATGTTTCACAGACTCCGGAGGTGGTCGCGGGGTGGCTTGCGGTGGCGCGCCCGACCGGTTTCCCGCAGCGCCAGCAGAACCGGCGTGCCTCGGCGACCACCGGGTCGGTCAGCACCACCGAGCGCGGATCCACCGGCGGCACAATGGAAATCGGCACCAGACCGGCCCCGAGCCGCCGCACCGTCGGGCGCGTGCGGACCGTGCGCCCGCTGCGACCGGACGGCCGCGAGTCGGCGCGGGTGGGTTCCGGCCCGGCCACGGTGCCTGGCCCCGCTTCCGCCTCCGTCATTCCGGCGTGCTCTTGGCCGGAATCTCGTGAGGGATCCCGGCCAAGAGCGTGCCGGGATGACGGAGAAGCGCTCTGGGATGACGGAGAGGCGCTCTGGGATGACGGGGAGGCGCTTTGGGATGTCGGGGAGGTGCTTTGGGATGGGTCTGCTTGGGTTTCAGGGGAGGCCGCCGACGTCTCGGGTGGTACCGCCCTTGTCTGCTCCTGCTGCGCCGAGGTGGGCTCCGGTCGCGGCGGGCCGGACACGGATTCGGTGGGGCCGGAAGTGGATTCGCCGGGATCGGGCATCGGGATCAATCCTGATACCGCGGTTGCGGCGGGCCGGGCGACGGGCCGAGGACCGATAGCCAGCGCTGGTAGATGCGGTTCCAGGTGCCGTCGGAGCGCAGCCGGTCGAGGGTGTTGTTGACGAAGCGCACCATGTCGTCGTTGCCCTTGGGGATGCCGACGCCGTAGGGCTCGTCGCTCAGGTTGCCGCCCACGACCTCCGCGTACGGGTCCTGCCCGGCCAGCCCGGCCAGCAGCGCGTCGTCGGTGCTGACCGCGTCGACCTGGCGCTGCTGCAACACGACCAAGCAGTCGGCCCAGGCGGGCACGGTCAGGATCGACGCCGCCGGTTGGTTGCGGCGGATCAGATCCAGCGAGGTCGTGCCGGTGACCACGCACACCCGCTTGCCCGCCAGGTCGTCCAGGCTTCGGATGCCGGAATCCTTCACGACCAGCACCCGCTGGTGCGACATCAGATAGGTGGTGGAGAACGTCACCCGGGCCCGCCGCTCACAGGTCATCGTCATGGTCTTCACCACCACGTCGACGGTGTGTTCCTGCAGGGCCCGTTCGCGATCGGCCGAACCGAGGATGCGGTACTCCACCCGTTCCGGGTCACCGAACAGGTCGCGCGCGATCTCCTTGGCGATATCGACGTCGAATCCGGCGAGCGTGCCGCTGATCGGATCGCGGAAGCTGAACAGATTGCTGCCCGGGTCGAGGCCGACGAGCAACCGGCCGCGGGCGCGGATGGCATCGACGGTGGGCCCGCCCGCGGCGCTCGGGCGCAGGCTGGCCGTCGCGTCGCAGCTCTTGTCGGGCTCCGGCGGCAACGGTGTTTGCGTCTGTGCCGGAACGGCTTTCGCGGGATACGGCGGTTCGGAATAGCTTACGGTGCTGTCGGTCGGCGGCGGGACCGCGGACCGGTCGTGGCAGCCCGCGGCCAGCAGGGCGACGGCGATCAGCAGCAGCGCCCGGCTTCGCATCGGGGCCGCCCTCATCGGTACTCCCGCAGCCGCGGCCACAGGCCCGCCACCACGAGGGCGGCGGCCAGGACGGACAGCACCAGCGCGCCCGGCGCCAGCAGATCGAGCGCGCGCGCCGCGTCGGAAACCTCGCTGCGCAACGTGTTTCGCGTATCGGAGAGGCCGCCGCGCAGCGCGTTGTCGAGTGCCTCGACATCGGCGGTGGCCCCGTTGGCGCCGGGACCGATCGCGACGGCGCTGGCGCCGGGGAAGTCGCCGCGGCCCAGCGCCTCGTTCATCCGCTGATGCGCCTGGCGCCAGCGGTCCAGCGCCCCGCGCGCGGTGGTGACGTCATCGGAACCGGGTGCGCCGTCCGGATATCGGGTGAGCAGCATGGTCAGATCCGAGGTGGCCTTGTCGTAGATTCGGTCGTAGTCGCCGCTGGCGTCGCGCCGCACCAGCTTCAGGGTCTCGGCGGCGCGGGCCTGCTGGGTGAGGATGCGGCTCTCGGTCAGCTCCGAGGTCGGGACGGCCCCGTCGTCGCGGCCCTGGGTGGTGGCGACCGCCGAGATGGACCCGGCGATCACGGTCCAGGCCAGCACGATCACCAGTGTGCCCGAGGCGAGCAGCAGGCCCGGATTCAGCACCCGGTGCCAGCGGCGCGCCAGGTACCACTGCGCGGCGACCAGCGCGCCCAGCGTCAGGATCGGCAGCGCGATCGCGACCCACGGCGGTTGCACGTGGTGGCGCTGCGTATCCGTGATCGCCACCGAGCGGTGTTCCTGTAGTTCGCGCGCCATCGGCAGCATGGTCGACTGCATCAGATTCGACGCCTCGCTGAGATAGGCGGCGCCGAGCGGATGACCCTCGCGATTGTTGGCCCGGGCGGTCTCGATCAGGCCGGTGTACACGGGCAGCTGGGTCGCGATACCGGCTCGCAGGTGGCCGTCGGCATCGGTGCCAGGCCCGCTGCGCCCGGCGTCGGACTGCGCGACCAGTTCCGCGGACGCCTGACCGACGGCCTGGCTGTAGCGGTCGCGCACCGGCTTGGGCTCCAGGCCGCCGGAGATGAACGCCGTGCCCGCGGCCGCGTCGGCGACCGACAGCGAGGCGTAGAGCCGCTGGGCCGAGTACGCGTCGGGCTCGGCCTCGTCGAGCAGGTGGTCCAGGGCTTGCTGGCGGTTGTCGACCGTCGACGAGGCCACGGCCCCGGCGAGCAGGCACATGCCCAGCAGCAGCAGGCCGATGGCGATCAGCTTGGCGGGGGAGGAGTGCGCGAACGCGCGCAGGTCGGTGTCGTCCAACCGGCGGCGCACCGCGGCCGCCGCGGCGCGTGGCGACAGCTCGTCCAGCCGCGGTGGCAGGCTGCGAGTCATGGTCACCTCCGATCGCCGTCCGGCCCATACCGTGCCGGACTGAGCTTATTGTGGTCGTACCGACGCCGTCTCGGGTGTGTCGCCCCGGCACCCGCGGCAATGGCGCGGCAGTGGTGGCGAGGATGGGACGAGACGAGCATGCGTGGTGACGGAGACGGTTTTGTGGACTCCCCCGACGGAACGCGGCAGTGGGGCCTGTTCGGGGCCGCGGGGCTGCTGCTGCGGGCGCCACGGACCGGCGGCGGCGCCATGGTGCTGCTGCAGCACCGGGCGCCGTGGAGTCACCAGGGCGGCACCTGGGCGCTGCCCGGCGGCGCCCGCGACAGCCACGAGACCAGCGTGCACGCCGCCGTGCGCGAGGCGCACGAGGAGACCGGAATCGTCCCGGAGGCCGTGCGGGTGCGCGGCGAGCGCATAACGGCGACGGCCCCCAGCGGCTGGACCTACACCACGGTGGTCGCCGATGCCGCCGAGCCGCTGGCCACCACGGCGAATCGGGAGAGCGCCGAGCTGGCGTGGGTGCCCGAGGAGGAGGTGGACGCGCGGCCGCTGCATCCGGGTTTCGCGGCGGCGTGGCCGGCGCTGCGGGCCTCGTCGGCGCGCATCAGCCTGGCGGGCGTCGCCGAGGCCGCGACCGTCGCGGCGGCGCTGCCGCGCACCGTGGATCTGGCCGAGCACGGCTTCGTATGGCTGCACTCGAACGGCCGGGGCGGGCGCGCGGCGCGCATCGGATCCGCGGCGGATCTGGCCGGAAATGTGTTGTTCCTCACGCTGGAGCAGGTGTTGTCTTGAGCTATGACAGCACGCGAGGTGCCGACATACTGCCGAATCTGTGAACCGCTCTGCGGGCTGATCGCCACCGTCGAGGACGGGCGGCTGACGCAGTTGCGGCCCGATAGGCAACACCCTCTGTCGCGGGGGTTCGCCTGCCCCAAAGGGATCGCATTCACCGAGGTGCAAAACGATCCGGAGCGGGTGCTGTATCCGCTGCGGCGCGGCGCCGACGGTTCGTTCGAGCGGGTGTCGTGTCGCGGCACTGGCTCCGGTCCCATACACCCAGTACACCGAGCCGGTGCTGCGGCCCTATGGCGAGGCGCGGCAGGAGTGGGAGATCATCGACGAGATCGCGCGGCGAATCGGCGTGCAGCCCTTCGCCTTCGGGCCTCCTGCTCGACTGCTCGGAGAGCTGCGGCGGCGCGTGCCGGGCGGTCGCGCGGCGCGGATTCGTCCCCGGGTACTCCTGGACCTCGCGCTGCGAACCGGTGCTTACGGTGACCGCTTCGGATTGCGACGCGACGGAATCAACCTGCGCAAGTTGCGCCGTCACCCGCACGGGCTGGTGCTGGCCGACCGTATCACCACGGGCGTGCTGCGAAAGGTGGTGCGGCACAAGGACCGCCGGGTGCGGCTGGCGCCGCCCGAGATCGTCACGGAGCTGAGCGAGCTGGCAGCACCGCCGATCGACCCGGCCTATCCGCTGCGCGTAATCGGCATGCGCGAGTTGAAATCCCACAATTCCTGGATGCACAACGCCGACTCCCTGGTGGCTCGCCGCGAGCACGCCGCACGCATCCACCCTGAGGACGCCGCCGTCGCCGGGATCGCCGACGGCGACCGCTTCCGACTCAGCTCACCGCACGGCGCGATCGAGGTCACGGCCCGCCTCACCGAGGACATGACCGAGGGCACCGTCGCCGTACCGCACGGCTGGGGCCACACCGCCGGCTGGCGCACCGCCATCGCCGCAGGCGGCGCCAACGTCAACCTCCTGATGTCCACCGACCCCGCCGACATAGAACGCCTCGCAGGCATGTCCCACCTCAACGGCGTCCCCATCCGCCTCGACCCCCTCCCCTGACCGCGGGGTCAGAGGGTGGTGTTGGAGAGGAGGCGTTGTTTGAGGGAGCGGGCGGCGGATTCCGGGTCGGGGGATGCGGTGATGGCGCGGACTACGACGATTCGGGTGGCGCCCGCGGACAGGACATCGGCCAGGCGGTCCTCGTCGATGCCGCCGATGGCGAACCAGGGGTGGGTGGGTTGGACGGCGGCGGCGGAGCGGACCAGGTCCAGTCCTGCCGCGCTGCGGCCGGGTTTGGTGGGGGTGGTCCATACCGGGCCGGTGCAGAAGTAGTCGATGTGCTCGTCTATCGCGGCCAGGCCCGCCTGGTCGCGGTTGTGGGTGGAGCGGCCGATGACCACGTCCGGCCCCACGATCTTGCGGGCGTACCAGGGCGGCAGATCGTCCTGACCCAGGTGCAGCACATCCGCACCGGCGGCGTGCGCGATATCGGCGCGGTCGTTGACCGCCAGCAGCGCGCCGTGCCGACGGGTCGCCGCCTTCAGCTCGGCCAGCGCGCCCAATTCCGCCTTCGCCTCCAGCGGCCCGAACTTCGCCTCGCCCGCGGAGCCCTTGTCGCGCAGCTGGATGATGTCGACCCCGCCCGCCAGCGCGGCCTCGGCGAAGGCGGCTAGGTCGCCCGTATCGCGGCGGGCGTCGGTGCACAGGTAGAGCAGGGCCGAGGCCAGCCGGTCCCGGGGTGTTGCGGAGCGGTTCGGATGGGACGGTTGCACGTCACCGACGGTAGTCGCGGTACCTTGGGTTAGCGAAACATCTGGACATCCCCGCAGCGAAGGCGGCCGCGCGGGGAGGCCGTTCGGTGCGGGAGTGTCCGCAGCGTCCGGATCCCGGCTGATCCGGGATCGAGCAAGGTGGAAGGTATGCGAAGTCTGGCCGTCGTGGGTGGGGGTGTAATCGGGCTGTCGGTGGCGTGGCGCGCCGCCGAAGCGGGCTGGTCGGTCACCGTGTTCGACCCCGCCGCGGGAAGCGGTGCGTCCTGGGTCGCCGGAGGCATGCTCGCTCCCCTGTCCGAGGGGTGGCCCGGCGAGGACGAACCCCTCGAGTTCGGTGCCGCCTCGCTGGCCCGCTGGCCCGAGTTCGGCGCCCGGATCCAGGCGGCGACCGGCGTGTCCGTCTTCGTCGCCGACGCGACGCTCACCGTCGCATCGGACACCGCCGACGCCGCGGACCTGCACACCATCGCCGACTTCGTGACCGCGCGCGGATACGAGATGCGACTGTTGGACCGGCAGGGCGTGCGGACCTGCGAGCCCGATCTCGCCCGCACCGTCCGTGCGGGCCTGCTCGCGCCCACCGAACCGGCTGTGGACAACCGTCTCCTGGTCGAATCCCTGCGCCGCTGTTGTGAACAGGCCGGTGTGCACATCCGCGCGGCCTCCGTCGCGGCTGTGGGTGATCTCGATCACGACCAGATCGTGCTCGCCACCGGCGCCGCCGCCGCACAGCTGCGGCCCGGCCTGCCGGTGCGGCCGGTGAAGGGCGAGATCCTACGGCTGCGGCATCGGCCCGGAGCGCCGCCCCCGCCGCGCCGCGTGATCCGTGCCCGCGTGCACGGCCGCCCGCTGTATCTGGTGCCGCGGGCGAACGGAATCGTCGTCGGCGCAACGCAATACGAGGCGGGGTTCGACACCGCGGTGACTGTCGCCGGAGTCCGGGATCTCATCGCGGACGCGGAGGCGGTGCTGCCCGCGCTCGGCGAATACGAACTGCAGGAGGCGAGTGCCGGGGCCCGCCCCGGCACCCCCGACAACCTGCCGCTGATCGGCCGGATGAGCGACCGCGTGATCGTCGCCACCGGCCACGGCCGCAACGGCATCCTCGGCGTGCCGATCACCGTCGACGCGGTCGCCGCCCTGCTCTCCGGGGACGTACTCGCCGAGGCGAAAGCCGCTGACCCACAACGGTTTCCGCAACTGTCGCAAGGGCCCGGCCATGAGCGTGCCTGAGCCTGCCGTGAGTCACCGCGGTGTCGGGCGCCGCCGGAACCGCCGCGCCCACCGACTTGCCCCGGAGATCGGCCGCGACACAACCGCCCGTACCCGGGCGAACGCACTCGGAGCCGGTCGAAGGGTCCGCCCTCGGGTGGGCCGCGAAAGCGGCTGTGCCTCAAAATCATCAGGAGGTAGTCGATGACTGCAACAATCCCTATCGGTGTCACGGTGAACGGCCGGGACCACGAGTTCGCCGAGCCGCTCAGCGTGCGTGAGCTGCTCGCGCGGCTGGAACTCCCGTGTCAGGGCGTCGCCGTCGCGGTGGACGGCGCCGTGTTCCCCAAGTCGCGCTGGGACGAGCCGGTCGGCCGGGGCTGGGAGATCGAGGTGCTCACGGCGGTGCAGGGTGGCTAGCGCGGCGGTGACGGCCAGCGCGTCCGCCGTGGCGCCCCTGCGCATCGCCGACCGCACCTTCGACTCCCGGCTGATCATGGGCACCGGTGGCGCCGAGAACCTGGCCGTGCTGGAGGAGGCGCTGGTCGCCTCCGGGACCGAACTGACGACGGTGGCCATGCGCCGCGTCGACGCGACCGGCGGCACCGGCGTCCTCGACCTGCTGCGGCGCCTGGGCATCGCCCTGCTGCCCAATACCGCCGGATGCCGCACGGCCGCCGAGGCGGTGCTCACCGCGCAGCTGGCGCGCGAGGCGCTCGGGACCGACTGGGTGAAGCTCGAGGTCGTCGCCGACGAGCGCACCCTGCTCCCGGATGTCATCGAATTGGTCTCCGCCGCAGAGCAATTGGTCGACGACGGCTTCGTCGTGCTGCCCTACACCAACGACGATCCCGTACTCGCCCGTCGGCTGGAGGACACCGGCTGCGCGGCGGTGATGCCGCTGGGCGCCCCGATCGGCACCGGCCTGGGCATCGGCAATCCGCACAATATCGAGATGATCGTCGCGGCCGCGGGCGTCCCCGTGATCCTGGACGCCGGGATCGGCACAGCCAGCGACGCCGCCCTGGCCATGGAGCTGGGCTGCTCCGCTGTACTGCTGGCAACCGCGGTCACTCGAGCGCGCAGGCCCGTGACGATGGCCGCCGCCATGTCCGCCGCGGTCGAGGCCGGATACCTCGCGCGAGAGGCAGGCCGCATCCCCAAGCGATTCTGGGCACAGGCATCCTCCCCGGACCTGTGAGCGCCCGCTGACAGGATTCCGGCGAAAAGCGTGCCGGAATGACGGATGCGGCGGTCGTGCATGTGCGTGGCAGATGTGGTGGTCGTGCATGTGGGCGGATGCGGTGGTCGTGCATGTGGGCGGATGTGGCGGTCGTGCATGTGGGTGGGTGGATGTGGCGGTCGTGTAAGTGCGTAGGCGGATGCGGTCGTCATGGATGGGGTGAAGGCGGGGTGGTTGTCATGGATGGTGTGGAGGCGGAGGCGGTCGTCATTCCGGCACGCTCTTGGCCGGAATCTCTGTGTATTCGTTGGGCGGCCTGTGGGTATCGGGTGCCGGGGCCATGGTGTGAGTGGCAATGATCCACCGGTCCGGAAATCGGTGGTGCCTGTGGACGACCGGATGGCATGCTGGTTTGAGTGGGGGATAGGTCGGGCATGCATGGGGGTGCCCCTCATCCTCGAGGATGATCGAACTAGCGACCTGTGAGCGATGGCCTACATATGCGATTTTCGGAAGACTGGTCGTCATGATCGAAGTGACTGGCCTGACCAAGCGGTTCGGCACCACCGTCGCTGTCGACGATCTGACGTTCAAGGTCGAGCCCGGGCAGGTGACCGGGTTCCTGGGACCCAACGGCGCAGGCAAGTCGACCACGATGCGGATGATCCTGGGCTTGGACCGGCCCACCGCGGGCACCGCGGTGATCCAGGGCAAGCCCTACCGCGACCTCGACAATCCGCTACGCACCGTCGGCGCGCTGCTCGACGCCAAGTGGGTGCACCCCAACCGCTCGGCGCGCTCGCATCTGCGCTGGATGGCGGCGACCAACGGCATCCCGCAGTCCCGAGTGGAGGAGGTGCTGCGCCTGGTCGGCCTCACCGAGGTGGCCAACAAGAACTCGGGCGGCTTCTCCCTCGGCATGTCGCAGCGGCTGGGCCTGGCGGGTGCGCTGCTCGGCGATCCGCCGGTGCTGCTGTTCGACGAGCCGGTCAACGGCCTGGACCCGGAGGGCATCCTGTGGATCCGCCGGTTCATGCAGCGGCTGGCCGCCGAGGGCCGGACCGTGCTGGTCTCCAGCCACCTGCTGTCGGAGATGGCGCAGACCGCCGACCACCTGGTCGTGATCGGCCGCGGCAAGCTGATCGCCGACACCAACACCAAGGATTTCATCGAGCGCGCCTCGGAATCGACTGTGCGCGTGCGCAGTCCGCAGCTGGACCAGTTGCGCAGCCTGCTCACCTCCAACGGCTTGACGGTGCGCGAGGAGGATCCCGCGGCCCTGCTGGTCGTCGGAGAGACCAGCGACGCGGTCGGCAAACTGGCGGGTGCGAACAACATCACGCTGTACGAACTGGCGCCGCAGCGGGCCTCGCTGGAGGAGGCATTCATGCGGATGACCGGCGGCGCGGTGCAATACCACGGTGAGGGTATCGAACAGGTGATGGGAGGTGCGCTCTGATGGGCGTGATCACAGCGGAACGGATCAAGCTCACCTCCACCCGGTCGCCCTGGTGGTGCTCGGCGTCGGTCGTCGTGATCGGCCTCGGCCTGGCGGCGGTCTTCGGCCTGGTGGCCAAGGCCTCCTACGGCAAGGAGGGCATGCTCGAGCTGACGGTCTCGATGGCGGTCTCGGGCCTGACCGGCCTGGGCGTGATGATCCTGATGATCATGGCGACCCTGACGGTGACCAGCGAATACCGCTTCGGAATCATCCGCACGACCTTCCAGGCGACGCCGAACCGGATGTGGGTGATCGCGACGAAGGCCGGTCTGGTGGCAGTCTTCGGCGCGGTGCTCACCGCGGTGCTGGCCCTGCTGGCCTTCGGCCTCGCCAAGGTGCTCAGCGGCTCGGACGCGGGTGCGCAACTCACGCTGTCGTCCGCCGAGGACTGGCGCGGCCTGATCGGCGTCCCGGTCTACGCGTTCCTCGGTGCGATCCTGGCCGTGGCGATCGGTGTGCTGGTGCGCCAGTCCGCCGCCGCGATCGCCCTGATCGTGCTGTGGCCGATGCTGGTCGAGCCCCTGGCGGGCGCGTTCGGCAGCTTCGGTCGCAATGTGCAGCCGTTCCTGCCCTTCGCCAACATGCAGCGCTTCATCGGCGGCGCGGACGCCAGTGGCAACTGGCACTGGGGCCCGTGGGGCGGACTGGTGTACTTCACCGTCTTCGTCGCGATCGTCCTCGCCGCCGCGCTGTACACGGTCGAGAAACGCGACGCCTAGGAGAACCTGCCCGAACCCCCGGGGAGCATTCCCTCGCCACCCCGGGGCCGGGAGGGCGGTCCTGTCGGGGGACCGCTGTACCCGAGTCACGTCGGCCACTGCCCGGTCGTCGTGGCATCACCGGCCCGGTGCGAAACTCTCGCATCGGGCCGGTGTCTTCGTGGAAATCCTTGGTTAACTGTGAAACGACGCGCTTCCATCCGGGACCGGTGCTGCGTAGTATCGGCCTCAGCAACCAAGAAGCTATCCATCTGCGGACCCATTGCCGTGCCCGCTCAGTCCGACAGGGAGATGGCAGGTGGCGATCATCGGTAATCCGCGCACCGACAGGTGGCTGAGCTACGCTGGCGCCGTGAGCGAAACACCCTCCGGCGACGGCGAAACCGCGCCGCGCGCGGCCGATGCCGACGGTTCGGCGCGGCGACCGGAGACGGGAGAGTCACGCACGGGCGGGAGCACCGAACCCGGCCGCGGCCGACGCCGTATCGAACCGGGTCCGGATGTCGTGATACCGCTCACTCCGGCCGACTCCGACGACGCTCCCCGACGTCCGGCCGGTCGGTTGCGCGCGGGGCAGCTGTCGTCGTTGATGGCCGCGGCCAACCAGCGTCCGGATGTCATCGGTGTGATCCGGCGAGCCCGCGAGAATCTGCCGGGCGATCCGGCTTTCGGTGACCCACTGTCGGTTTCGGGTCCCGGCGGCCCGCGTGCGGTGGCCCGGGCGGCGGACAAGCTCGTCGGCGATACCCCCAATGCGGCCAAGGAGATCGGCCTCGGCGCGCTGCAGGTCTGGCAGGCCATGCTGGAGCGGGTGGGCAGGGGCAAGGGCACCCAGCAGACGACGGTGATGTTCACCGACCTGGTGGCCTTCTCGAGCTGGTCGCTGTCGGCCGGGGACGAGGCCACGCTGGAGCTGTTGCGCCGGGTCGCCAAGGCCATCGAGCCCCCGATCGTGGATCGCGGCGGCCGGGTGGTCAAACGCATGGGCGACGGCGTGATGGCGGTCTTCCCGTCGCCCGACCGGGCCGTGCAGGCGGCGGTCTCCGCGAAGGACAATCTCTCCGGCGTCGAGGTGTCGGGCTATCGGCCGCAGATGCGAATCGGCCTGCACACCGGCAATCCGCGCGAGATCGGCGGCGACTGGCTGGGTGTCGACGTCACGATAGCGGCGCGGGTCATGGAGGCGGGTGGCAACGGCAACACCATGCTCTCGGCGGCCACGCTGCAGGCTCTCCAGCCCGAAACCCTTGCGGCCCTGGGCCACGTCCCCAAGCCCTACCGCCGCAGCTTCTTCGCCGCCCCCCTCAGCGGAGTCCCGGAGGACCTACGCATCTACCGCCTGGACGAGGAGTAACTCCCTCACCCGACCATCCAGGCGACGGCCCCGCCCGCCGCGAGCACACCGCAGATACCGAGGGCGATCGCCAGCCAGCGGGTGTTCGTCCAGGTGCTGTAGGCCCCGCCCAACAGGAACCCGGCCAGGGCGAACAGGAAAACCACGATCACGGAGTTGGACACACAGCCATCTTGCCGTGCGCCGTGCCGGACCGTCATTCCGGCGTACTTTTGGCCGGAGTCTCGCGGTGGATCCCGGCCAAAAGCATGCCGGGAATGAGAAGCCGCTAAGCGGTGCCGGGTATGAGAAGGCCGGTATGCGGTGCCGGGTATGAGAAAGCCGCTACGCGGGTGCCGGGTATGACGAAGTCGTGAGTTCGACGAGGCCCGCCAACTCTGGGCAGGGTCGGCCATCCCATTTCCCGTCGCCGCGGCCCCCTAGGGCCGCGGCGACGGGATCATAGCCCGATACCCCTGAACTGCACGTTTCCCGATTAACAAGCACGCAGGCTTGATTTTTTCTTGGGGGGATGTGACTCTTAGGCGACGCAGCGTAAGGCTGTGCGGACTCACCCACAGGAGGCGCCGCGCGATGAGCAGGCTGGCCGCCGACCCGGAGGTCATCCGGATCGGCAACTGTTCCGGGTTCTACGGGGACCGGCTGAGCGCGATGCGGGAAATGCTCGAGGGCGGGCAACTCGACGTGCTCACCGGGGACTACCTCGCCGAACTCACCATGCTGATTCTGGGCCGGGACCGGATGAAGGATCCGAACCTCGGCTACGCCAAAACCTTCGTCCGCCAACTGGAAGACTGCCTGGGGCTGGCCCTGGAGCGCGGCGTGCGCATCGTGGCCAACGCGGGCGGGCTGAACCCTGCGGGCCTGGCCGACCGCCTCCGCGAAGTGGCCGAAAAGCTCGGTGTCACAGCGCGGGTCGCGCATGTGGAGGGCGACGATCTGGTGACCCGGGCGGCCGAGTTGAACCTGGGCGCCCCGCTGGCCGCCAACGCCTACCTCGGCGCCTGGGGCATCGCCGAGTGCTTGACCGCGGGCGCGGACGTGGTGGTGACCGGCCGCGTGACCGACGCGGCCCTCGTGGTCGGCCCGGCCGCGGCGCACTTCGGCTGGGCCCGAGACGATTTCGACGCCCTGGCCGGTGCGGTGGTGGCGGGACACATCATCGAATGCGGCACCCAGGCCACGGGCGGGAACTTCGCGTTCTTCACCGAGATCCCCGACCTGGATCGCCCTGGCTTCCCGATCGCGGAGGTGCGCCGGGACGGCAGCAGCGTCATCACCAAGCACGAGAACACCGGCGGCGCGGTCACTGTCGACACGGTCGAGGCGCAGTTGATGTACGAGATCCAGGGCGCGCGGTACGCGGGCCCGGACGTGACGACCCGACTGGACAGCATCCGGCTCACCGAGGACGGCCCGGACCGCGTGCTCATAACGGGTGCCACCGGGGAGGCGCCGCCCCCGCGGCTGAAGGTGTCGCTGAACACGCTGGGCGGCTTTCGCAACGAGATGAACTTCGTGCTCACCGGTCTCGATATCGAAGCCAAAGCCCAACTGGTGCAACGACAACTGGAGAGGTGGCTGCCGGTCCGCCCGGCCGAGCTGGAATGGACGCTGACCCGCACCGACCGGCCCGACGCCGAATCCGAGGAGCAGGCCAGCGCCTTGCTGCGGTGCGTGGTCCGCGATCCGGATCCGAACAAGGTCGGGCGCGGATTCTCCAGTGTCGCCGTGGAACTCGCGCTAGCGAGCTATCCGGGCTTCACGCTGACCTCGCCGCCCGGAAACGGTTCCCCCTACGGGGTTTTCACGGCGGGTTACGTCGATGCCGCGAAGGTGCCGCACACGGCCGTGCGGCCGGACGGCCGGAGAGTCGAGATCGCCCCGGCCGCAACGACACTCGAGCTCGCCGAGGTGGTAGCGCAGTCGCTGCCGGACCCGTTGCCGCGCGGCGAGACCCGGCGGGTTCCGCTCGGCACCCTCGCGCTCGCCCGCAGCGGAGACAAGGGCGGCAACGCCAATATCGGAGTGTGGGTGCGCACCGACGAGCAGTGGCGCTGGCTGGTGCACGCGCTCACCGCGGACGAACTGCGCGTGCTGCTGCCCGAGACCGCGAAACTGCCGGTCACCCGGCACGTGCTGCCCAATCTGCGGGCGGTCAATTTCATCGTCGAGGGCATCCTCGGCCAGGGCGTGGCCTATCAGGCGCGCTTCGATCCGCAAGCCAAGGGACTCGGTGAATGGCTGCGCTCCCGGCACGTCGACATACCGGTGGAGCTGCTGTCATGAATGTGTGGGAAACGCCCGAACGCCGCGAATTGCGTGCGACCGTCAGGGGATTCGTCGAACGCGAGATCCTGCCCTCACTGGATGACTGGGAGCGGGCGGGGGAGATCCCGCGCGAACTGCACAAGAAGGCGGGCGCCCTGGGCCTGCTGGGGATCCAGTTCCCGGAATCGGGCGGCGGCGCGGGCGGCGACGGCATCGACGCGGCCATCGTGTGCGAGGAGATGCACCAGGCCGGTGCGTCCGGCGGGCTGTTCGCCTCGCTGTTCACCTGCGGCATCGCGGTCCCGCACATCATCGCCTCGGGCAATGCCGAGCACATCGAGCGCTGGGCGAAGCCGACCTTGGCGGGCGAGAAGATCGGCTCGCTGGCCATCACCGAGCCGGGCGGTGGTTCGGACGTCGGGCACCTGACGACCAGCGCGGTGCGCGACGGCGACCACTACATCGTCAACGGCGCCAAGACCTACATCACCTCGGGCACCCGCGCCGATTTCGTGGTGACCGCGGTGCGCACGGGAGGCCCTGGGGCGGCGGGTGTTTCGCTGCTGGTGGTCGAGGCGGGTACGCCCGGCTTCACCGTGAGCCGCAAGCTGGAGAAGATGGGCTGGCTGGCGTCGGACACCGCCGAGCTGTCCTATGTGGACGTGCGCGTGCCGGTCGACAACTTGGTCGGCCCGGAGAACAGCGGATTCGCCCAGATCGCAGCGGCTTTCGTCAGCGAGCGCATGGGCCTGGCGGTGCAGGCCTACGCGCAGGCCCAGCGCTGCCTGGACCTCACCCTGCGGTGGTGCCGCGATCGCGAGACCTTCGGCCGCCCGTTGATCAGCCGCCAGGCCGTGCAGAACACCCTCGCCGAGATGGCGCGGCGCACCGACGTCGCGCGGGTCTACGCGCGCAAGGTGGCCGAGCGGGCCGCCGAGGGCGAGACCGACCTCATCGCCGAGGTGTGCTTCGCCAAGAACACCGCCGTCGAGGCCGCCGAATGGGTGGCCACGCAGGCGGTGCAGCTGTTCGGCGGGCTCGGGTATATGCGCGAATCCGAGGTGGAGCGGCAGTACCGTGACATCCGCATTCTCGGTATCGGTGGTGGCACCACGGAGATCCTGACCACGCTGGCGGCAAGACGATTGGGGTTCACGGCATGACACTATTGCGGACGGCCGTCGACGCGGGGTCGGCGGAGTATCAGGCCGCCGCGGAGGCGATGCAGGGCAAGCTCGCCGAGATCGAGGCGGAGTTCGACAAGGCGATCGCGGGCGGCGGTCCCGACAAGTTGGCGCGGCATCGCAAGCGCGGCAAGCTGACCGCGCGCGAGCGCATCGAGCTGCTCATCGACGAGGATTCGCCGTTCCTGGAGCTGTGCCCGCTGGCGGCGTGGGGCAGCGACTTCCACGTCGGCGCCAGCGTGATCTGCGGGATCGGCATCGTCGAGGGCGTCGAATGCATGATCGTGGCGCCGGACCCCACGGTGCGCGGCGGCACCTCGAATCCGTGGACGCTGCGCAAGAACCTGCGGATGAACGACATCGTCATGCAGAACCGGCTGCCGGTGATCGGCCTGGTCGAATCCGGCGGCGCCGACCTGCCCACGCAGAAGGAGGTCTTCGTCCCGGGCGGACGCATGTTCCGCGACCTCACCCAGGCCTCGGCGGCCGGAATCCCCACCATCGCACTGGTTTTCGGTAACTCGACGGCCGGTGGCGCCTACATCCCGGGCATGTCCGACTACACGGTGATGATCAAGGAGCGCTCCAAGGTGTTCCTCGGCGGCCCGCCGCTGGTGAAGATGGCCACCGGTGAGGAATCCGACGACGAATCGCTGGGCGGCGCCGAAATGCACGCGCGCGTCTCGGGTCTGGCCGATTACCTGGCCGTCGACGAGCAGGACGCTATCCGGCTCGGCCGGTCCATCGTGCGGCGGTTGAACTGGAAGAAGCAAGGCCCGGCACCGCGCGCCGAGGTGATCGAACCCAGGTACGACCAAGAGGAACTGCTCGGCATCGTGCCGACGGACCTGAAGGTCCCGTTCGATCCGCGCGAGGTGATCGCCCGTGTTGTCGACGGCTCCGACTTCGACGAATTCAAGCCGCTGTACGGCTCCAGCCTCGTCACGGGATGGGCTGAGCTGCACGGCTACCCGGTCGGCATCCTCGCCAACGCGCGCGGCGTGCTGTTCTCCGAGGAGTCGCAGAAGGCCACCCAATTCATCCAGCTGGCCAACCAGTCGAATACGCCACTGTTGTTCCTGCACAACACGACCGGATACATGGTCGGCAAGGAGTACGAGCAGAACGGCATCATCAAGCACGGCGCGATGATGATCAATGCCGTCTCCAACTCGAAGGTGCCGCACATCTCGGTGTTGATGGGCGCGTCCTACGGTGCGGGTCACTACGGGATGTGCGGGCGCGCCTACGATCCGCGCTTCGTCTTCGCCTGGCCCAGTGCGAAATCCGCCGTCATGGGCGGCGCCCAGCTGGCCGGTGTCATCTCCATCGTCAGCCGGGCGGCCGCCGAGGCCAAGGGGCAGCCGTTCGACGAACAGGCCGACGCCGGTATGCGCGCGATGATCGAGGCCCAGATCGAGGCCGAGTCGCTGCCGATGTTCATGTCCGGTCGCCTGTACGACGACGGCGTCATCGATCCCCGGGACACTCGCACGGTATTGGGAATGGCGTTGTCGGCCATCCACAATGCCCCGATCAAGGGCGCCGAGGGCTTCGGCGTCTTCCGAATGTGAGGGCCGCAGTGAGTATTTCGACCGTCCTGGTGGCCAATCGCGGCGAGATAGCCCGCCGGGTGTTCGCCACCTGCCGGCGCATGGGGCTGGGCGCCGTCGCGGTGTACTCCGACGCCGATGCGTCGGCCCCGCACGTGCTGGAGGCGGATGCGGCGATTCGCTTACCGGGCAACACTCCTGGTGAGACGTATCTGCGCGCCGACCTGATCATCGAGGCGGCGCATGCCTCCGGTGCCGACGCCGTGCATCCCGGCTACGGATTCCTTTCCGAGAACGCCGATTTCGCGCGCGCGGTGATCGACGCCGGACTGGTGTGGATCGGCCCGCCGGTCGCCGCCATCGAGCAGATGGGCTCGAAGGTGGAGTCCAAGAAGATGATGGACGCCGCCGGGGTGCCGGTGCTGGCGGAGCTGAACCCCGCCGAGGTCACCGCGGATCTGCTGCCGGTGCTCATCAAGGCCTCCGCCGGTGGCGGCGGTCGCGGCATGCGCGTGGTGCGCTCGCTCGATGAGCTGCCCGGGCAGCTGGAAGCCGCACGGCGCGAGGCGGAATCGGCCTTCGGCGATCCGACGGTGTTCTGCGAGCGCTACCTCGAGACCGGGCGCCACATCGAGGTGCAGGTGATGGCCGATACGCACGGCACTGTGTGGGCGGTCGGCGAGCGCGAATGCTCGATTCAGCGCCGTCATCAGAAGGTGGTCGAGGAGGCGCCGTCGCCGCTGGTGGAGCGGATCGACCGGTTGCTGGAGTCGAGCCCGGACGCGGCAGCGGAGCCTGACTACAGCGGGCCCCCGAGTGGACGCGGGGGCCGCGGCATGCGGGCGCGGCTGTTCGAAGCGGCGAGGCTGGCGTCCGAGGCGATCGGCTACGAGGGCGCGGGCACCGTGGAGTTCCTGGCAGACGAGCAGGGCGACTTTTTCTTCCTGGAGATGAATACCCGTCTGCAGGTGGAACATCCGGTCACCGAGAACACCACCGGTCTGGACCTCGTCCGGCTGCAACTCCAGGTGGCGCAGGGCCGTCGGCTGCCCGCGGATCCGCCGCCGATGCGCGGGCATTCGATCGAGGTCCGGCTGTATGCCGAGGACCCGGCCCAGGACTGGCAGCCACAGAGCGGCACGGTGCACCGGCTCGAGATCGGTGGCGGCCCCACTGTCATTCCGGCCGTGGCCGCCGCCGTCATTCCGGCGAACGCCGGAATCGGAACGGCACCACTCGGTCCCGGCGTTCGCCGGAACGACGGGGTGGTCGAATTTGCGGTATTGCGGGAGCCGGGCGTGCGCCTAGACTCCGGCGTGGTCGACGGCTCGGTGGTCGGCGTGCACTACGACCCCATGCTGGCAAAGGTGATCTCCTACGCCGAGACTCGCGAGGAGGCCGCCCACCTGCTGGCAACCACGTTGCAGCGCGCCAAGATTCACGGGCTGGTGACCAACCGCGATCTGCTGGTGCGGGTGCTGCGGCATCCGGCCTTCCTGGCGGGCGACACCGATACCGCGTTCTTCGATACCCACGGCCTCGACAAGCTCTCCGCGCCTTTGGTTTCCGAATCGGACGAGCAGCTGTCGATCGTGGCGGCGGCCCTGGCCGAAGCCGCAGCCAATCGCGCTGCCGCCCGCGTCGGCGGTGGCCTGCCCAGCGGCTGGCGCAATCTGCCCGCGCAGCCGCAGTCCAAGTCCTACGAGAGCCGCACCACCGGAAAACACGAAGTGCGCTATCGGATTACCCGGACCGGACTCGCGGTGGACGGTCACGACGACCTCGAATTGCTCGAGGCGACACCGGGTTCCGTCACGCTGCTGGTTCCGGCTGGGCGCGCGGTCTCCGCCGATGCGGCCGCCGCCGACCGCGCGCGGCGGCGGGTGCGCCGCCGATTCGAGGTGGCCCGCTACGGTGAATCCGGATCGGGCGGGAGCCTGGTGGCCGTGGACTCACCGCTGGGGCCGGTGAGCCTGCGCCGCCTGCCGCGCTTCGAGGACCCCTCCGAGCACATCGCCGAGGGCTCGCTGCTCGCCCCGATGCCCGGCTCGGTGATCCGGCTCGGCGCCGCGGCGGGCGACCGGGTCGAGCAGGGGCAGCCGGTGCTGTGGCTGGAGGCGATGAAGATGGAGCACACCATCACCGCCCCCGCCACCGGCGTGCTCACCGAGCTGAATGTGACTGCGGGACAACAGGTCGATGTCGGCGCCGTGCTGGCCATCGTGCAACCCGACGAGACCACCGAGAACACCGTCGACGCCGACAACCAGGAGTAGGCCATGAGTTTCATCGAAACCGACGAGCAGAAGCAGCTGCGGGCCGCGGTGGCCCAGCTCGCCGCCAAATACAGTTTCAGCGACTACGTCTCGGCGAAGGCCCGCGACAACGAGCCGCTGAGCGAACTCTGGGACGAGGCCGGTCGGCTCGGCTTTCTCGGCGTGAACCTGCCCGAGGAGTACGGCGGCGGTGGCGCGGGCATCTACGAGCTGGCGCTGGTGATGGAGGAGTTGGCCGCGCAGGGTGCGGGCCTGCTGTTGATGGTCGTCTCGCCTGCCATCTGCGGCACCATCATCACGAAGTACGGCACCGACGAGCAGAAGCAGTACTGGCTGCCGCGGCTGGCCGACGGCTCGTCGAAGATGGTCTTCGGCATCACCGAGCCCGATGCCGGGTCGAATTCGCACCACATCACCACCACCGCGCGGCGCGACGGCGGCGACTGGATCCTCAACGGCCGCAAGATCTTCATCTCCGGCGTGGACCAGGCCGAGGCCGTGCTCATCGTGTCGCGCACCGAGGACAGCAAGACCGGCAAGCTGAAACCCGCGCTGTTCATCGTCCCGACCGACGCCCCGGGTTTCGAGAAGACCCGGCAGGAGATGGACATCATCGAGCCCGACAGCCAGTTCACGCTGTTCCTCGACGATGTGCGGCTGCCCGCGAACGCGCTGGTCGGGCAGGAGGATGCGGCGTTGGCGCAGCTGTTCGCCGGGCTCAATCCGGAGCGCATCATGGGTGCCGCGATGGCGGTGGGCATGGGCCGCTACGCCATAGACCGGGCGGTCGAGTACGCCAACCAGCGTCAGGTGTGGAAGACGCCGATCGGTGCGCACCAAGGGATTTCGCATCCGCTGGCGCAGGTGAAGATCGAGGTCGAGCTGTCCAAGCTGATGATGCAGAAGGCTGCCGTCCTCTACGACTCGGGTGACGACTTCGGCGCGGCCGAGGCGGCCAATATGGCGAAATACGCCGCGGCCGAGGCCAGTATCAAGGCCCTCGACCAGGCCATCCAGACCCACGGCGGCTCCGGCCTCACCCGCGATGTCGGTCTCGCGGGCATGCTCGCCGCGGCCCGCATCGGCCGCGTGGCACCGGTGAGCCGCGAGATGGTGCTCAACTTCGTCGCCCAGCATTCCCTCGGCCTCCCGAAGTCGTACTGACGCGCGGCAACCGCGGGCTCATGCCCCGCCGGAAAGACGAGTGGGGCGGCGGCCCTGAAGGAGGCTCCATGAGCGAAACACCGGATACCGGAACGCATTACGTGCGCTACGAATTACTGGGCGGATTCGCTGTTCTCACACTGGATTCCCCGCACAACCGCAATGCGCTGTCATCCCGGCTGGTGCGGGAACTGCTGGCGGGACTGGAGCGGGCAGCGGCCGACGAGCAGGCCCGCGGCGTGGTGCTCACCCATACCGGCAACACCTTCTGCGCCGGTGCGGACCTGAAGGAAGCGCTGGACGCCGACCCCGCCGCGGCCGCCGATATCCGCACGGGCTGGATGATCGATGTGTTGCGCCGCATCCTGGCGTTGCCGAAACCCGTTGTCGCGCAGGTGGACGGCAATGTGCGGGCGGGCGGTATGGGCATCCTGGCCGCCTGCGATATCGCGGTGGCGGGACGGGACAGCAGCTTCGCGCTCACCGAGGCGCGAATCGGTTTGGCGCCGTTCATGATCTCGCTCACCCTGCTGCCGCGCATGACCTCCCGGTCGGCCGCGCGCTACTACCAGACCGGGGAGAGGTTCGACGCCGCCGAGGCGGAGCGGATCGGCCTGATCACCCTCGCCGTCGATGATCCGGCGGCGGAGGTGGGCAGGCTGCGGGAGGAACTGCGCAAGGGCTCGCCACAGGGCCTGGCCGAGAGCAAGCGGCTGGTCAACGCGGCCATGCTCGCCGAGTTCGACCGCAGCGCCGCCGAACTGGCGAAGCGGTCCGGCAGTTTCTTCGGAACTTCCGAGGTCGTGGAGGGTATGACGGCCTTCCTTCAGCGTCGGCCGCCGAGCTGGGCAGAATAATCGGTCATGGCGACACCGCACGAACCCAAGCAGGACCGCAGCCGGGCCACCCGGCAGCGGCTGCTCGAGGCGTCCATCGACTGCCTGGCCGAACTGGGCTGGGCGGCGGCCACCGTGGCTGTGGTCGCCGAGCGGGCCGGGGTGTCGCGCGGGGCGGCGCAGCACCACTTCCCGACCCGGGAGGACCTGATCACCGCCGCGCTCGAGTACATGTTCGATACTCGGATGGCCACGGCCAAAGCGGAGGCCCTGGCGCTCGGCGAGGTGGCCGCGGGCGTGGGGCGCACGGAGGCGGTAGTGGCCGGGTTGGTGGAGTCCTACACCAGCCCGCTGTTCAAGGCGGCCCTGCAGGTGTGGACGCACGCCGCCGCCGACCCCGCCCTGCGCGAACGCATCGTCCCGCTGGAGGCCCGCTTCGGGCGCGTCTCGCACCGCATGGCCGTCGAGTCGCTGGGCGTCGACGACTCCGATCCCGTTGCCCACCACCTGGTTCAGGCCACCCTCGACCTGGCCCGCGGGCTGGGCCTCGCCGACGTGCTCACCGACGACTCCGCCCGTCGCAAGGAGATCGTGCAGCAGTGGGCGGCCACCCTGCATTCGGCGCTGCACGCTGCACGCACGACGTGATTTGGTAACCGTCGCGGCGCCCGTTAAGCTGGCCGAGCCTTCCCTTCGGAAGGCACGCCGGTCTCCGATGGGGAGATCGAGTCCTGGCCCCGTCGTCTAGCGGCCTAGGACGCCGCCCTCTCAAGGCGGTAGCGCGGGTTCAAATCCCGTCGGGGCTACTCGGAAGACCCGCCCACTCGGGGTGGGTCTCGATTCGAAAGTCCGCATCACGAATTCGTCGCGTAGCGTACGGTTGGGGTAACGAGACCGTTCAGGTCTTGCAAACAAAGGACCCTCATGTCCGACAAATCTCCGCGCAAGACCATGTCCAAGAAGTCTGGGAAGTCTCTCAAAGAGAAGCGAGCGGAGAAGAAGGCCAAATCGGCCGACCACTCCAACGTCGAGGCGACCTTCGAGATCCGAAAATCTCGATCGCGATAGACCCACTCACATCCGAATCGCTATCCGGTGCACGGGGCAATGTTTCTCGCCGGTACCCGTTGCGATGGGCGGCGGGATACCGGCGAGAGTTGTTGAACCTCAGCGAGGTTCAGTCAAGTCGTAGATCGTGACGCCGTCCACCTCCTGTGACGCGAAATGCTCCTTGACCCACTCGATGATCTGAGCGCTGGTCGAGGTGCCCGATCGTTCCCCGGGAACGCGGTCCCCGCCGATGAAGTAGTGGATCTTGCCCGCGGCCACGTACTCCCGGAACCGCTCCAGCGTCGGCGACGGATCGCTCCCGTTGAACCCGCCGATCGGCATTACCGGCAGCTCTGTGGCGAGCTGATAGCCCGACGCACTGTTGGACCCCACCGTCGCCGCCACCCAGGTGTAGGCGTCACCGTTGTCCTCCAACAAGGCGACCATACGGTCGCTGGGTCGACTGGAACCCAAGAATCCGCCCGGGCCGCCACCACCGCAGTTCGCTTCCGCCCCATCCGGTCCGGCTGAATCGTTCGCCCCCGGTCCAGCAGCGCCCCCGTTCGGGCCTGGCCCGGCTGTGCCGCTCGGTCCGTCAGCGCTTGGAACCGCACAGGATGCACCGAGGCCGCCGATCATGATTCCGGGAGCGCCACCCTGCCGCCCGTCGGCATCAGTTCGTGCAGGTCCGCCGTCTCCGTGTGCGCCGCCCGTGCGACCGTCGTCGCCCGGCATGCCGTGTCCGAACGACATCGGCAGGCGGGGGCCGGCGCTGGGGATCGATCCCTCGTGGCCGGTCGCCAGCGTCTGCACGGTATAGGAGACCGGTCCAGCGAGGGCGATCACGCCCGCGGCGATCGCGGCCGTCAGCGCGGATCGGATCGGCAGCGGCAGCAGGAGTGCCACGGCCGCAACGATTCCGGCGATCAGCACGACCCAGCGCAGCCACGGCACGAAATCGGCGCTGCGAGACAGCAGCATCCAAGCGGTCGCCACGGTCAGCCCCAGTGTCACGGCGGCCGCCGCCCGCGCCCACCAGCGATCACGCTCCCGCCACAACAGGATCGCGCCGATGCCGACGAGCGCCGCGATCGCGGGCGCCAAGGCCACGGTGTAGTACTGGTGGAAAATGCCCTTCATATAGCTGAACACCAGCCCGGTCACCAGCAGCCAGCCGCCCCACAGCACGAGTGCGGCCCGCTGCCCGTCGGTGCGAACTGCCCTGCCGCGCAACAGCAGTCCGACGCCGAGCAGCATCAGCGCGGTCGGGAGCAGCCAGGCGATCTGCCCGCCCTGGGCGGGTTCGAACATCCGGGTGATCCCGGTGCTGCCCCACATGCCGTTACCGCCGGGCGGCAACTCGCCGCCGGGCCCGACGCTGCCGCGCTCGTTGCCGTTCAGTCGCCCCAGCCCGTTGTATCCGAGGGTCAGTTCGAGTATCGAATTATTATGGGAACCACCGAAATACGGCCGCGACTCGGCTGGCCACAGCTGCGCGACGAGCATCCACCACCCCCCGCCGACCACCACACCGGCCCCCGCGGCGAACAGTTGGACGATGCGCTTGCCCAACCGCGGCGGCCCGGCGAACAGGTACGTCGACGCCAGTGCCGGAACCACCAGCAGGACCTGCAACTGCTTGGCCAGGAACCCGAACCCGATGAACAGTCCGCACAGCACGAGCCAGCGCCAGCGGCCGTCCGCGAGCGCTCGGGTCATCGCCCACGCCGCCGCGACCATCGTGAGCACCAGCAGCGCGTCCGGGTTGTCGAACCGGAACATCAGCGCCGCGACCGGAGTCACTGCCAGGACCAGCCCGGCCAGCAGGCCCGCCGCGGCGCCGAAGTCGCGGCGCACCGTCGCCCACAGCAGCGCCACGGTGCCCACGCCCATCAGCACCTGCGGCATCAGCAGGCTCCAGCTCGACAGCCCGAACAGCCGGATGGACAACCCCATCGGCCACAGCGACGCCGGTGTCTTGTCCACGGTGATCGAATTGGCGGCGTCGGAGGATCCGAAGAAGAACGCCTTCCACGACACCGAACCCGCCTGTGCCGCAGCGGTATAGAAGGAATTGGCCCAGCCGCTGGCATTCAGGTTCCACAGGTAGGCCGCCGCGGTCCCGACCAGCAGCACCGCCAGCGCCGCATATTCCCAGCGGCGACGGGCGGACGCCGGAGCGGCGGGCGTGGCGAGCGTCGCCGTCATCGGTTGCCACCCAAATTACCCTGCGGCGCACTGTCGGTCACCGCATCGCGGAACACCCAGCGCAACCCGACGAATCGGCTCAGCGTCGCCACCGCATTGGCCAGGATCAGGACGAGCAGTTCCAACCCCACCGGCGCGTCGGGCGCCCAGCGGTGCAGCGCGAACAGCGAGCCGCTGGTGAGCACCCACGCGAACCCGAAGATCAACAACCCCTGAACATGGTGGGAGACAGCGGCGTTCGATCCCCGCACGCCGAAGGTGAAGGCCCGGTTGGCGGCCGTATTGCCGATAGCCGTGAGCAGCAGCGCGAGGAAGTTCGCCGGTTGCGCACCCGCGAACGGCTGCAGCACGACGTAGAGCAGCAGGTAGGCCAGCGTGGACGCGACACCGATGATCCCGAACCGCACCAGCTGGCCCACCATGCCCAGCGGAACCCCGTCCACCAGCGGCTCCCGGCCGATGGCGGCCCGCAACTCGTTGATCGGCAGCGCGCCCGTGGCCAGGCCGCGCCCGACCCGCCACACCCCGAGCAGGTCCTTGCGCGCCGTGTCGACGATGTCGACGCGGCTGTCCGGATCGTCGATCCAGTCCACCGGCACCTCGTGGATGCGCAGCCCGGCGCGCTCGGCGATCACGAGCAGCTCGGTGTCGAAGAACCATTCCCCGTCCTGCACCAGCGGCAATACCCGCCGGGCCACGGTGGCGCGCATGGCCTTGAATCCGCATTGGGCGTCGGAGAATCGCGCCTGCAGCGAGGCCTTGAGAATGAGATTGTAACTGCGGGAGATGAATTCGCGTTTGGGACCGCGCACCACCCGCGCCGACGTGGCCAGTCGCGTACCGACGGCGAGATCGGAATGCCCGGACACCAGCGGCGCTACCAGAGGCAGCAAGGCATCGAGATCCGTCGACAGGTCCACGTCCATATAGGCGACCACCTGCGCATCGGAGGCCTCCCACACCGCGCGCAGCGCGCGCCCGCGACCCTTGCGGTCCAGGTGCACCACGCGCACGTCCGCGAGTTCGTCCGCCAGCAGGCGCGCCATCCATAGCGTGCCGTCGTCGGATGCGTTGTCGGCGATGGTGATTCGCGTCGAGAACGGGAAACCCGCGCGCAGGAACGCGTGCAGGCGGCGCACGCAGGTCCCGAGGTCGCGCTCCTCGTTGTAGACGGGAATCACCACATCCAGTACCGGCGTCGCCAATGCATCGGCCGGATCCGCCGCCGGAGCGGCCGTAGCTGTGTCGGTCATGACAACGAACTTCGGCCACCAGCCTGCGGCGGTGCTGCGCCCGGGCTGGGAGGTTCCTGTGAGGGCTTGGCAAACCTATCCGGCCTGCGGCGAAGCGGCGGTGAACTCTCGGGTCAGACCTGTTCGCCGAGTTCCAGGATGACGAACGGCATCGGACGTTCGATCTTGGACTGGTAGTCGGCCAAGAGCGGGTTGTTCGCCAGTGCCCATTCGGCGAACTCGTCGTAGTCGGCGCCCTCGAGCACCCGGGCGCGGGCCCGGTAGGTCTTGCTGCCCAGCTCGACGGTGACGTCGGGATTGGCCTTGGCGTTGTGCCACCAAGCGGGATAACGGGTTTCGATGAACGAGCTGACGCACAGCGTCTCGTCCCGGTACATCGCACCGAGCGGGGTCACGTGCTGCTTACCGCTCTTGGCGCCGATCGTGGTGAGCAGCAGCAGGGTGCCGCCCTCGTAGGCGCCGCCGACCTTGCCGTCGTTCGCGCGGAACTCCTCGATGACCGGGCCGTTCCAGTTCACGATGTCCTCGTCTGTCTGCAACTGGTTCCACGGGGCGCGCGGGTCGTCGTAGGAGGTGATTTCGTGCTGCTCTTCGCTCATGAGAGAAGTATGTCCGGCAGTTAGGACAACTACTGTCACCGCTGGAACAGAAATCATTTCGGCCGATGTCACATTTCGGACAGCCGCCACAGTGGCGACACCGGTCCGTGCCCGGCGCCCAGCGGGTAGGCGGCCTTCAGGCAGCGGGTGGTCCACTCCTTGGCGAACGCGATGGCCTCGGGCACCTCGTAGCCGTGCGCGAGCGCGCAGGCCGTCGCCGCGGCCAGCGTGTCACCGCCGCCGTGGTCGTCACCGGTATCGATGCGCGGTGCGGACAACTCGTGGAACTTCTCGCCGTCGAACAGCAGGTCGGTGCTGAAATCGGAGGAGCGCAGATGACCGCCCTTCACGATCGCCCAATTCGGCCCCAGCTTGTGCAGGGCCTCGGCCGCCTGGCGGGCACTGCGGTCGTCGGTGACGTGCACGCCGGTCAGCAGCCGGACCTCGTCGAGATTGGGGGTGACGACCGTGGCCAGCGGAATCAGCGCCTCCCGCAAGGCGTCCAGGGCCTCGGCGTGCAGCAGCGGATCTCCGTGCATGGACGCCGCCACCGGATCCACCACCAGCGGGATCGAGCCGCCGCGCCCGATGCCCACCTCCCGGCACACATCCGCCACCGCCTCGATGATCGAGGTGGAGGCAAGCATCCCGGTCTTGGCCGCGCCGACCCCGATATCGGCGACGACCACGCGCACCTGATCGGCGACGGTCTGCGGCGGGATCTCGTGAAAACCGCTGACGCCCACCGAGTTCTGCACGGTCACCGCCGCCACCGCGACGCAGGCGTGCACGCCGAGCATGGCCATGGTGCGGGAGTCGGCCTGGATGCCCGCGCCGCCGCCGGAATCGGTCCCGGCGATGGTGAGCGCGCGCACCGGCGTGCGGCCGTCGGGTGTCAGAGGCAGCAGTTTCACGCCATAGACACTACGACCTCCCGGCCCGCGCCGGCATCGGTTCGATATCTTGAACAGAACGGATCATTCCGTTTCAAGTGCTAGGCTGAGGTCATGCCGAAGACAGCCGACACCCCGGCCCGCAAGCCCTTGCCCGGCCGAAAAGCCCAGGCCGCACGCAATGACGGGATTATTCTGGAGGCCGCCCGCGCGGTGTTCCTCGCCGACTCGAGCGCGCCGATCTCGGCCGTCGCCGAACGGGCCGGCGTGGGGATCAGCGCGCTCTACCGCCGCTACCCGAGCAAGGAAGACCTGCTGCGCACCCTCTGCTACGACGGGCTGCGCCGCTACAACGACGAGGCGGAGGCGGCGCTCGAACTCGACGACGGCTGGCAGGTCCTGGTCGATTTCCTGCGGAGGGTGGTGGATGCCGATGTGCACTCGCTGACCGTGCGGCTGGCCGGGACCTTCACCCCGGACGAGTCGATCCTGCCGGAGGTGCGGCGGGCCGGGGTGCTGAACGAGGAGATCGTCCGCCGCGCCCACGCCTCGGGTCGGCTGCGGCCCGGGGCGACCGTGCAGGACCTCGGGCTCATTCTCGAGGCATGCGCGGCGATCGTGCTGCCCGATGCCGAGCGCACGGCACAACTGCGCCGCCGCGTGCTGGCGCTGTTGATCGACGGGCTGGCCGCGAAGGGCGATCTTCCGGGCCCGCCACCCGCACCGAACGAATTCGCCGAGCGATGGCGCCCGCGCGGATGAGCGAGCGGCCGCGCCGTCGATGAATTCCGCCGGGGCACACCGTCTTCAGGGCCTGCAACTCGTCGTTCCCGATCTGCCCAAGGCGCGAGCCCGCACCTGAGCGCACTCCCCCCGCATGACGGAAGTCGGTCTGTACCAGGGTATTTCGGCTCGGCGAAACTAGGAGACGATCGGCAGATAGACCGACTTGCCCGTCTGGGTGAATTCGTCGGACTTCTCGGCCATTCCGGCCTCGATCGCCTCGACATCGGTCAGCCCGTGCTTCTCCGCGTATTCGCGCACGTCGGCCGAGATGCGCATCGAGCAGAACTTCGGCCCGCACATCGAGCAGAAGTGCGCGGTCTTGGCCGGTTCGGCGGGCAGCGTCTCGTCGTGGAACTCGCGGGCGGTGTCCGGGTCCAGCGACAGGTTGAACTGGTCGAGCCAGCGGAATTCGAAGCGCGCCTTGGACAATTCGTCGTCGCGCTCTTGCGCGCGGGGATGGCCCTTGGCGAGGTCGGCGGAGTGCGCGGCGATCTTGTAGGTGATCACGCCGGTCTTCACGTCGTCGCGGTTGGGCAGGCCCAGGTGCTCCTTAGGCGTGACGTAGCACAGCATGGCCGTCCCCGCCTGGGCGATGATCGCCGCCCCGATCGCCGAGGTGATGTGGTCGTAGGCCGGGGCGATATCGGTGGCGAGCGGGCCGAGGGTGTAGAACGGCGCCTCCTCGCACAGCTCCTCCTCGAGCCGCACGTTCTCGGCGATCTTGTGCATCGGCACGTGGCCCGGGCCCTCGATCATCACCTGCACGCCATGGGATTTCGCGATCTTCGTCAGCTCGCCGAGGGTGCGCAGCTCGGCGAACTGGGCTTCGTCGTTGGCGTCGGCGATCGAGCCCGGCCGCAGGCCGTCGCCGAGGGAGAAAGTGATGTCGTATTCGGCCAGAATCTCGCACAGCTCAGCGAAATTCGTGTACAGGAACGACTCGGTGTGATGCGCCAGGCACCACGCGGCCATGATCGACCCGCCGCGCGAGACGATGCCGGTGACGCGCTTGGCGGTCAGCGGCACGTAGCGCAGCAGCACGCCCGCGTGCACGGTCATGTAGTCCACGCCCTGCTCGGCCTGCTCGATCACGGTGTCGCGGTAGATCTCCCAGGTGAGCTGGGTCGGATCGCCATTCACCTGCTCCAGCGCCTGATAGATCGGCACGGTGCCCACCGGCACCGGCGAGTTGCGCAGGATCCACTCGCGGGTCTCGTGGATGTTCTTGCCGGTGGACAGGTCCATGATGGTGTCGGCGCCCCACCGGGTGGCCCACACCATCTTCTCCACCTCCTCCGCGATCGACGAGGACACCGCCGAATTGCCGATATTGGCGTTGATCTTCACCGCGAACTTCCTGCCGATGATCATCGGCTCGGATTCGGGGTGGTTGTGGTTGGCGGGGATCACTGCCCGGCCGGAGGCCACCTCGTCGCGCACCAACTCGGGCGAAACCCCTTCGCGCGCAGCGATATACCGCATTTCCGTGGTGATGATGCCCTGCCGCGCCCAGGCCAGCTGGGTGCGCGGGCCATCGGTGGTCGGCTTGGTCCAGGCGTCGCGCAGCTTCGGCAGACCGGCCTCGACATCGATCGTGGCGGCGTCGTCGGTGTACGGGCCCGAGGTGTCGTAGACGTCGAAGTGCTCACCGTTGGTGAGGTTGATCCGGCGCACCGGAATGCGCAGCGCCGTACCGTCGCCGTCGACCGGCAGATAATGCTTCACGCTGCCCTGAATCGGGCCCGTCGTGACCGTATCGACAGTGGTCGCGGCATGTTTCGATGACATGGATGAATCCTCCCTACGCCGGCATTACCCGGTCAGGTTCGAACGGTCGACGGCCCTGATCCGCCCGATTGGGCTAGCCGTCCTCTCAGCCCGCTGGTGCGAGCCCCCGTAGGCATGTGCAGTTGTCCTCGGCCGAGGGTACATGGGTCCCACGGCCCATGTCAGCGGACCGCACGGATGACGCGGACCGGCGGAGCCCACCACTGCCGATAGGCCGCCAGGTTCGTTCGACAGGACTTGTGCATGAATCAGAACGACCCAGCTCCGAACGCGACAAGGACTTCTCGGTCGCGGTCACGATGCTGTCGTCGGCGCAGCCGGACGGCATCTTCTACGCGGTAGCGGTCTCGGTGGCCCTCGTAACGGTGTCAGGGGGCGTATCAGGCGGGCATCAGGGCGGTGTCAGGCGGGCGGGCGAATGTAGTCACGTCAACACCGACACCCGCGAACACCGCGAAATATCAAGGAGCACACCATGTCTGTCACCCTCACCGCCCAGGACAAGGCCACCATCCGGACCGCCGCCTACGGTGCGGTATCGCTGCTGGCCTCCGCCGGTAGCAAGCCGCACAAGATCGCCACCAAGGGCTCGGTCGCGCTGTGGTCGTCGACCGGCGTTGTCGGACACGTGCTGGCCGCGAAGTCGAAGGACATCGAGCTGAACGGCAAGTCCGTGGCGGAGCTCGCCGATCATGTGCTGCCCGCCCTGACGGCGGCGGTGAGCCTGCTCGAGCGGCAGGATCCGGCGGAGGCCGCCAACTTCCGCAGCACCATCGCCGTCGCCATCGAGGCGGCCCAGGTGGAGCTGGCCCAGCCCAGCCCCACCATGGCCGAGATGACCCGCAAGATCACCGGAGCGCTCGCCGCCGCGTGATGCGATACCCGAGTCGCGCCGCCACGGTGCCACGGGGTCTCGAACGGGACCCCGTGGCACGGCGTGGCAATCCTGGCTTCCGACAGCGACTTCCGGGTCACGCGCAGCAGGTACCGCCGCCGGGTCAGGAGACCCGCGCGGGCAGGATGAGCCCGCTGACCTCGCCCAGCCCGATTCGCGATCCGCCCGGGCCCGGGGCCGTGGCGGTGATCTCCACCAGGTCCCCGTCCACGAGGAACGTTCGCGTGGTACCGCCGACATCGATGACTTCGCTTCCGCCCCAGGACAATTCCATGAACGAGCCGAGCTGATCGCGCTCCGGGCCGGAGATGGTGCCGGAGGCGAACAGGTCGCCGGGGCGGACAGAGGCGCCGTTGGCGGTCAGGTGTGCGAGCATCTGCGCGGGGGACCAGTACATTCGGCCGTAGGGCGGGTGCGAGACCACCTTGCCGTTCCAGCGCACCGCCAATGTCAAGTCCAGGCTCCAGGGTTCGCGCTCGCGCAAGTACGGCAGCGGTTCGGGTCGCTGTGGCGGCAGCGGGATCCGGGCGGCGTCCAGCGCGGCCATCGGCGTGATCCACGCGGCCATCGAGGTGGCGAAGGACTTGCCGAGGAACGGCCCGAGCGGCTGGTACTCCCAGGCCTGGATGTCGCGGGCGGACCAGTCGTTGACCAGGGCGACGCCGAAGATGCGGTCGGCGCACTCGTCGATCGGAATCGGCCCGCCCGGGCGCGACCCGCGCCCGACCACGAAGCCCAGTTCGGCCTCGATGTCCAGCCGTTGTGAAGGGCCGAAATCTGGTGCGCCGGAACGGGTTGGGCGCTGGCCACAGGGTCGGGTGATATCGGTGCCCGACACCACCACCGTGCCCGCGCGTCCGTGGTAGCCGACGGGTAGGTGCCGCCAATTCGGCAGCAGCGGTTCACCATTCGGGCGCAGCAGGCGTCCGAGATTCGTGGCGTGGTCGATGCTGGCATAGAAGTCGACGTAGTCGCCGATCTGTACCGGCAGCCGCAGCCGAACCGACGACAAGGGGTGTACGGCGGCGTCGGGAACCGCGTCGGTGACCAGCCGCTGTATTCGCTCGCGCACCTCGCGCCACCGGTCCGGGCCCTGTGCGAGAAAGGCATTCAGGTCCGGCCGCGCGAAGACCGAATCCTCCAGCAGCACAGCGAGATCCAGGACCGAATCGCCGAGTCGCACGCCGACCCGGAAGGTGCCCTCGCCCGGATCGAATACGCCGTAGGGCAGGTTCTCCGGCCCGAACAGCGAACCTGCGGGCACTTCGACGCGGACGCTCATGCGCGCTCCGCATCCGGCCCGCGCCCGGACCAGGTCCACGCGTAGTTCGGATCTTCGCAGGCCAGCGCGCCCTCGCCGAGACCCAGGGGGCGGAAGGTGTCGACCATGACGGCGAGTTCGTCGAAGAACTCCACGCCGATGCTGCGCTCGTAGGCGCCCGGCTGCGGGCCGTGGGCGTACCCGCCCGGATGCACCGAGACCGAACCCTGTCCGATCCCGGACCCGCGGCGGGCCTCGTAGTTGCCGCCGCAGTAGAACATGATCTCGTCGGAGTCGACGTTGGAGTGGTAGTAGGGCACCGGGATAGACAGAGGGTGGTAGTCCACCTTGCGCGGCACGAAGTTGCACACCACGAAGTTGGCGCCCTCGAACGCCTGGTGCACGGGCGGCGGCTGGTGCACCCGCCCGGTGATCGGTTCGAAGTTCTCGATATTGAAGGTGTACGGGTACAGGCAGCCGTCCCAGCCCACCACATCGAACGGGTGGGTCGCGTACACCATTCGGGTACCGACGATTTCGGGCCCGGGCCGGTGCTTGACCAGGACCTCCACCTCGGTGCCCGACTCCTGCCGGAGTTCGGTGGGGCCGTGCAGATCCCGCTCGCAGTACGGCGAATTCTCCAGGAACTGACCGTATTTCGACAGGTAGCGCCGCGGCGGCGCGATATGTCCGGTGGCTTCGATGACGTAGGCGCGCAACGGGTCCTGCCCGCCGGGCCGCCAGCGATGCGTGGTCGCTCGTGGCAGCAGCACCTGATCGCCCTGCCGAACCGGCAGCGACCCGAACACCGTATCCACCGTGCCCGAGCCGGACTCCACGTACACCAGCTCGTCGCCGATCGCGTTGCGGTACAGCGGGGATTCCCGCCGCGCGACCACGTAGGAGATGCGCACGTCGTCGTTGCCGAGCACCAGCCGCCGTCCGGTCACCACATCGGTGGTGGTCGGGGTGTCGCCGGGGAACAGGTCGTGCAGCCGCAGATGGCGGTGGCGCAGGGGGTGATTGGGCACCGTGTGCTGGTTCGGTGGTGTCCACACCGTGGCGTCGACGAGCGAGGGTGGCAGCCCCCGGTGATACAGCAGTGAGGAGTCGCTCGAGAAGCCCTCCTCGCCCATCAGCTCCTCGTAGTAGAGCCCACCGCTCTGATCGCGATGCTGGGTGTGCCGCTTGGGCGGCACCGAACCCACCTGCCGATAGAACGCCATGACCGGCCCCTCGCCAGATTGCTGGTCGGATAGTTCGTGTTTACCCATCCTAGCTATCCGAATTGACCACCGGACGGGCTTTCGCCCGATGCACCTGACTAATCCCGGCGAAAAGCATGCCGGGAATGAGAGGCGGGCATGCCGCGGAGTGAGGTGGGCGTGCTGCGGATGAAGTGGGCGTGCTGGAGAGTGAGGTGGGCGTGCTGGGGTGTGGGCCGCGTACTGGGCTGGGGGAGTTGGGGAGTGCTCAGGCGTTGCGGAGGGCGCGGTAGACCGCTGCGCCGATGAAGGCGCCGAGGTCGTCGGGGGTCCAGGCGCCGTCACCGGCCAGCAATGTGTGTACCGCGCCCTCGCCCGCGGAGACCCACAGTTCGACGAGGGCCGGGAGTTTGCGCTCGGCGTCGACGGTGTCCCAGGCGCGCAGGGTGGGGCGCAGGCGGCGGGTGCAGCGCTCCACGGCGAGCTTGCGACCCCGGCCGAAGGAATCGGCGACCGCGGGATCCGGGTTGCCGTACAGCAACTTCCAGGTGTCGGGGCGGGCGGCCACGGTCTCCAGCAGCGCCCGGAAGCCCTCGACGAAGACCTCCTCGTCGGCCTCGACGCGACGCCGCGGCAGCGCGCCCATGATGCCGCCGAGGAGGTAGGCCTCCTCGCGCCGGAGCAGCGCATCGATGAGTTCGACGCGGTCGGCGTAGCAGGCGTAGACGACCGGACGCGTGACGTTCAGGCGTTCGGCGACAGCGGCCACGGTGATGGCGGCGATGCCGTCCTCCACGGCGATCCGCAGCGCGGTGTCGAGCACCTGCGGCCGACGGCGTTCGGGCCCGAGGTGTTGCGCACGCTGCCGCGGCCGCACCGCCGAATCCGAACCCATGCGCACCAAGATATCAGCGGGAACACGGGCGACACCGAGTTCGGTGCGGGGTGGTGTCGGCCACTATCGGCGGCAATACTCGCGATAATCGAGCATATTGCTGGCAAATCATGGAACAGTATGAGGCAGTGGACGAACCGCTTTCGGGTGCGAAGCGTTTGCCCTGCTGTATCGAATTTGTACGAGGTACAAAGAATTAACCTGTCGTCCCTGAGCCTACGGTTGCGTAACCGGACGGCCGTACGGCAACCTCCAGGGACAACATCAACCCAGTCGAGGAGGCCGGTCCGTGTCGCACTACAAGGCGAACGTTCGGGATATCGAGTTCAACTTGTTCGAGGTGCTTGGAATCGGGGAGCTGCTGGACGGCGGCGCCTACGGCGATCTGGATACGGAGACCGCGCGCGGAATCCTGGCCGAGGTGCTGCGGCTGGCGGAGGGGCCGGTCGCCGAGTCGTTCGTCGACGCCGATCGCAACCCGGTGCAGTTCGACGCGGCCAACCACTCCATCATCGTGCCGGACTCGTTGCGCAAGACCGTCGCCGCGGTGAACGAGGCGGGCTGGTCGGCCCTGGGCATGCCGGAGGCGATGGGCGGCGTGAACGCGCCGTCGCCGCTGGTATGGGCGACGCAGGAAATGCTTGTCGCGGCGCATAATTCGGCGAGCTTCTTCAATATGGGCCCGCTCATGCACACCGTGCTGTTCAACGAGGGCACCGAGGAGCAGCGGCGCTGGGCCCAGCACGCGTGGGAAAACCGCTGGGGTGGAACGATGGTGCTCACCGAGCCGGACGCCGGGTCCGATGTCGGCATGGGCCGCACCAAGGCCGTGCGGCAGCCCGACGGCACCTGGCACATCGAGGGCGTCAAGCGCTTCATCTCCGGCGGCGACGTGGGCGACACCGCCGACAACATCATCCACCTGACCCTGGCGCGGCCGGAGGGCGCGGGCCCGGGCACCAAGGGGTTGTCGCTGTTCGCCGTGCCGAAGTTCCTGTTCGACACGCAGACAATGGAACTCGGCGAGCGCAACGGCGTGAACGTCACCAACCTCGAGCACAAGATGGGCATCAAGTCCTCGCCCACCTGCGAGCTGACCTACGGCGACGGCAAGCCCGCCGTGGGCTATCTGGTCGGCGAGGTGCACAACGGCATCGCCCAGATGTTCAAGGTGATCGAGAACGCCCGCATGATGGTGGGCGTGCTGTCGGCGGGCACGCTGTCGAGCGGATACCTGAATGCGCTGGAGTACGCCAAGACTCGCGTGCAGGGCGCGGACATGACGCAGATGACCGACAAGGCCGCGCCGCGCGTCACGATTACCCACCACCCGGACATCCGGCGCAGCCTGGCTCTGCAGAAGGCGTACTCGGAGGGCCTGCGGGCGCTCTACCTGTACTGCTCGGCCTACCAGAACGACGATGTGGCGGAGGCGAATTTCGGTGTCGATCCCGAGACGGCGGCGAAGGTCAACGATCTGCTGCTGCCGATCGTCAAGGGCTGCGGTTCCGAGCGGGCCTACGAGACCCTGACCGAGTCGCTGCAGACCTTCGGCGGCTCCGGCTATCTGCAGGACTACCCCGTCGAGCAGTACATCCGCGACGTCAAGATCGACTCGCTGTACGAGGGCACCACGGCGATCCAGGCGCAGGACTTCTTCTTCCGCAAGATCATTCGCGACAAGGGAGTGGCGCTGGCGCACGTCGCCGGGCTGATTCAGAAGTTCGTCGAGACGGACGAGTCCCGGCTGAAGCGGGAGCAGGAACTGCTCGGCGCCGCGCTCGCCGATGTGCAGGCGATGGCGGCCACGCTCACCAACTATCTGATGGCGTCGCAGCAGAATCCGGAGGAGATCTACAAGGTCGGCCTCGGCTCGGTCCGATTCCTCTATGCCGTGGGCGATCTGGTGATCTCGTGGCGGCTGCTGGAGCAGGCCAAGGTGGCGCTGGCGGCGCTGGACGGGCAGCCCTCGGAGAAGGACCGCCTGTTCTACACCGGAAAGGTCGGCGTCGCTTCGTGGTTCGCGAAGAACAAGCTCCCGCTGCTGAGCGGGGTGCGTTCGGTCGTGGAGAACCTCGACAACGACATCATGCACCTGGACGAAGCGGCGTTCTGAGGGGTCCCGGCCAAAAGCACGCCGGGAAATGAAGTTAGGGCCGCGTGCCGGGATGACGGAGTGGCGGGTGCCGGGATGGCGGTCCCCCGTCATTTCCGGCATGTTTTGGCCGGAATCCACTGGCCTGCAACGGCGCGCCGAGGAGACACGCATTTCGGGTACTGAGCGCACCCCGCACCGGGTACAACTACCGCATGGTCTTTCCGGTGGACTTCGGCTGGATTCAGGCGCTGCTGGCGGTGCTGTTCGTGCTCGCGGTGGTGCTGTTGATCAGCGCGGTGATCAAGGCCCGCAGGGTGGGGTGGCGGGCGCTGGCCGGTCGCGGCTCCGGTGCGGTGGCGCTGGTGCTGGTGGCCGTCGTCATCCTTTGGGGGACAACGCTGCTGCAGACCTATCTCGGCCTGAGTGGTGAGGTGAAGGCCGCGCACGTCGTCGCGACGCAGGTCCCCGATCAGCCGCACACCCTGGATGTCGAACTGACCCTGTACGGCGACGAGAAACATGCCGAACAGCGCGAGAAATACCGGGTGGAGGGCGATATGTGGGTGCTGCAGGCCAATATCGTCGAGCTGGAACCCTGGGTGAACGCCCTCGGCTTCCACTCCGGCTACAAGGTGACCCGGCTGTTCGGCCAGCGCCTCGACGGCGTCGCCACCAAGCAGAACCACATCTTCCTCAACGGCGGCGACCGGGACTTCTTCGAGGATATGCGGAACGAGGCCTGGCACACCAAGCCCTTCGTCCGCTCCGCCTACGGCAATGCCGTGATAGCCACGACAGGCGCCTACGACGTCTTCATCTCCCACGATGCCATCAAGACTCGCCCGGCGTGACGAGTTCCCGGCCGAAAGCGCGCCGGGGATGGCTAGACGGGGCCGTGGTCAGTCGCTGAACTCGGCGACTACCGGAGCGTGGTCGCTGGGGCTCTTGCCCTTTCGCTCCTCGCGGTCTACCGAGGCATCGGTGGTGCGGGCGGCGAGGGCCGGGGAGGCGAGGATGAAATCGATGCGCATGCCCTCCTTGCGGGGGAAGCGCAGCTGCGTGTAGTCCCAGTAGGTGTAGACGCCGGGGCCCGGCGCGAACGGGCGCATGACGTCGCCGAAGCCGGTGTCTACGATGGCCGCGAACGCGTCCCGTTCCGGTTGGGAGACATGGGTTTTGCCCTCGAAGAACTCCGGTGACCAGACGTCGTCGTCGGTGGGGGCGATATTCCAGTCGCCGACCAGGGCGATCTGCGCGGCGGGGTCGTCGGCGAGCCATTTCTTCCCGGTATTCCGCAGCGCCGCAAGCCATTCCAGCTTGTATTCATAGTGCGGATCGTCGAGGGCACGGCCGTTGGGCACGTACAGGCTCCACACCCGCACGCCGCCGCAGGTGGCGCCGATCGCCCGCGCCTCCACGACGGGCGCGCTCAGCAGCGAGGCGCCCGCGTCCTTGTCGAATCCGGGCTGGCCGGGGAAGGCGATCTCGACATCCTCGAGGCCGACCCGGGAGGCGATGGCCACCCCGTTCCACTGGCTGAGGCCGATGTGCGCCACCTCGTACCCGGCCTCCTCGAACCGCTCCGTGGGGAACTGGTCGTCGCGGCACTTGGTCTCCTGCAGGGCCAGCACATCGATATCCGCGCGGTCCAGCCACGAGACCACCCGATCCAGCCGGGAACGAATCGAGTTCACATTCCACGTCGCCAGCCGAAACGTCACTATGCCTCCGGTTTCCTTCCCGTCGTCCTGGCGAACGCCAAGACCGAGTCGCACGATAGAGCCTATCGCCGCCACCCGATTCCGGCGTTCGCCGGAGCGACGGAGGTAGCGATCGATCCCGCCGGAATGACGGACGGTGCTCGCGCTTACGCCGGTCCCGCGTAGCGGTAGTTATGGTGTTCGAGGAACCCCATCTCCCGGTACATCGCCTGCGCCCCACCATTGTCCACCCCGACCTGCACGTAAGCATGCGTGGCGCCGCGGCGCTGCCCCCAGCGCAGCAACTCGGCACAGATCAGCGTGCCCAGGCCGTGGCGGCGGTGCGGGGCCGCGACGGCGACGCAGGTGAGGCCGATCCAGCACCGGCCGTCGGGCGCCGTGGTGACCGCTCCCCTCCCGACCGCGAGGGGAGTCGGCAAACCCAATGCCGCGAAACCGATTTCGCCGTTCCGCACCGCCGTGAGGACCTCCTCGTCCACCGGCGGCGGGGGCACCGGCACCGTGTCCTCGCCCTGGAATCGGTACAGCTCCAGCCATGCCTCGGGCGGCAGCGAATCGATCCGGACCATCGAAGGACCCTGCGGTAGAACCACATTGTCGATATCCAGGCCCAGCACGGCGGTCTCGCCCCAGGTCCGCCAGCCCGGCGGCACCGGCGCCAGCCGGTCGGGCAACCGCAACCGCAGCGGCAGGCCCTGCTCGGTGTACCACCGACCGATCCGGTGCAGGGTATCCGGATGGGTCGTCGCGGGGCCCTCCGAGTTACCCAGCGGCACAGCGGAGTTGGCTCGATTGGTGTAACCGTTGCCCGCCGCGGCCAGCCAGCCGTCGATCCGGGTATGCCGCGGACCCGGCCAACCGTCGGTCGCCGCCGCCTCCAGCGCCCGGATCTCCCGAGTGCGAATCGGCCTGGTCCCCAGCGGTTTCATGGCCACCACGCGATCGGCGGCGATGGACACCGTCTGGCCGTCGGCGGTGCGCACGGTCGGCGGATCCACCGACATCAGTTCGCCGATGACATCCGTGAACTGCTGGGGATAACCGGACGGCAGCCGGTACCGCACCACCACCCGTCGCCCGGGCGGAATGTCGGGCAGCTCAGTCGTCATGTCCGAAGGGGTCCGGCCCCTCGCCCGGCAGCCAGCTCAAACCCGGTACGCCCCAGCCGTTTCGCTTGATCGCCTTCTTCGCCGCGCGCGCGTTGCGCCCGATCAGCACGTCCACATACAGGAAGCCGTCGAGATGGCCGACCTCGTGCTGCAGCATGCGGGCGAAGAAACCCTTGCCCTCGATCTCGACCGGTTTGCCCTGCTCATCGGTGCCGGTCACACGCGCCCACTCGGCACGGCCGGTGGGGAACTGCTCGCCCGGCACCGACAGACAGCCCTCCTCATCGTCGTCCGGGTCCGGCATCGTCTCCGGGATCTCCGAGGTCTCCAGCACCGGATTGACCACCGCGCCCCGGCGGCGGTTCATCGCGCCGCTCGCGTCGACATCGGGACAGTCGTAGACGAACAGGCGCAGCGAGACCCCGACCTGATTGGCCGCCAGCCCGACGCCGTTGGCGGCGTCGAGCGTGTCGTACATGTCCGCGATCAGCTCGGCGAGCTCCTCGGGCGACTGGGTGACCTGCTCGGTCGGAGTGTGCAGAACGGGATCGCCGACGACGCGGATCGGGAGAATCGCCATGGTCGGACACTTTACGCGGGCGCCGGAACAGGCCGTGGCAGTGGACACGTCGGCGCCGCCCGACACGCCGAAGGAGCGAGCGGGGAACGCCGTCGTTCGTGGTTGAATGAGCGACGACGTATAGCAGCCCTGGACGCAGTCGTCAGGTGTAACTCGGCGAGGGAGCGATATGGACAGCGCAGCGGCCCGAAATCTATCCGCAAGCGAGGACACCTCTTCCGTGGATGCGGACGGCGCGGTCGCGGCACCGGTCGAGGAGACCGATCCCAGCGGGCTCAGCCGCCGCGAACTCGACATTCTCGATTTCGAACGCAAGTGGTGGAAGTACGCGGGCGCCAAGGAGGAGGCCATCCGCGAGCTGTTCGCTATGTCGGCCACCCGCTACTACCAGGTGCTCAACGCCGTCGTCGACAAGCCCGAGGCGCTGGCCGCCGATCCGATGCTGGTTAAGCGGCTGCGGCGGCTGCGGGCGAGCCGGCAGAAGGCCCGTGCGGCTCGGCGCCTGGGCTTCCAGGTGTGATGCGGGCGTCCACGCCCGCAGGAGACTAGGGTCGACCAGGTGAGCAACCCCAATCCGCCCTCCGGTGGACCGCCGCTGCGAGCGCTCGCGATGGTGCTGATCGCCCTGGCCATCGTGTTCGCGGGCCTCGGCGCGATGGCGCTGTCGAGTTCGGACTCCGAGGCCTCGGACAGCTCGACGCAGGGCCAGGCGACCCAGGGCCAGCCCACCGGCACCACCGCACCGAAACCGGTCGCGACCACTACATCGGCCCCGGCGCAGCCCACCACGACCACCACGGCGCCGACGACGACCACGACCGTCGCGCCCACCACGACCGCGGGAGCGGACAAGACCGTCCCCGTGCGGGTGCTCAACAACAGCACCATCGTGGGACTGGCCGCGCAGACGGCGGGTCAACTCACCGCCGAGGGCTGGACCATCGCGGAGACCGGCAACTACCCCGGCGGCGTGGTGCCCAAAACCACGGTCTACTACGGCAATAGGCCCGGTGAGCAGGCGGCGGCGCAGTCGATCGCGGCGGAATTGGGCGTCACCGCCGAGCCCCGATTCGCCGGGATCGCGAACTCGCCGCCCGGCGTGATAGTGATCGTCACAGGGAACTGAACGGTCGTCTCGGGCAACCGAGCCCGACACCTCAACTGGATAACGGCTCTGGCATCATCTTGTCCGGTAACGAATCTGTCCACTCAGCTTTACTCGTAAACTCGGTACTCGTAAAGGAGTTCCCCGATGGCCCCGTCCACAACTCGTCGCCCGTCCTGGCGGACTGTGACCCCGGTGCTGGCGGTCGCCGTCTTCGGCCTCGCGGCCTGCACCAACAGCCAGGAGTCGAGTGACGTCAAGGGCACCACGCCGCCGGTGTGGACGGGCTCGGCCGGGGCGGGCGAGTCCACCGGAACCGGTGAACACGGCACCGAGCACGGCAACGGCTCCGCGCCCGCGGGCGATTCGGTCTCGGTGCCGCTGAAGGATCCGGCCGGTGCGCAGGTCGGCACCGCGTCGATCGCCAAGTCCGGCAACCACCTGGAGGTCATCGTCGAGGCGCACGGCCTGAAGCCGGGCTTCCACGGCCTGCACTTCCACCAGTTCGGCAAGTGCGAGGCCAACTCCACGGCGCCGTCGGGCGGCCCGGCCGGGAACTTCCTGTCCGCGGGCGGGCATCTGCAGGTCGGCGACCAGAGCACCCATCCGGCCAGCGGCGACCTCACCTCGCTGTCGGTGCGCCAGGACGGCACCGCCAAGCTGGTCACCACCACCGACTCCGTCACCCTCGACGATCTGAAGGGCAAGGCCCTGATGGTCCACGCCGGGGCGGACAACTTCGGGAACATTCCGAACCGATACACGCAGGCCAACGGCACCGCCGGACCGGACGCCGAGACGATGGCGACCGGTGACGCGGGGGGCCGGGTTGCCTGTGGCGTAGTCGGGTAAGCGCGGGGGGTGCCATGGGCGGGGTCGGTCAGGTTCAGTGGAACAGCTCGCCCCGCCCCACGCTGGGCGTCGAGTGGGAGATCGCGCTCGTCGACAAGCAGACGCGCAACCTGTCCAATCAGGCCGCCGCGGTCTTCGACGCGGTCGGTGACCTGCGCGCGCACGACGGCACGCCGCAGATCACCAAGGAGCTGCTGAAGAACACCGTCGAACTCGTCAGCGGCGTGCACGACACCGTGGGCGAGGTCCTCGATGATCTGAGCGGCACCATGGACGCGGTGCGTGCCGCCGCGGATCGGGCGGGGGTGGATCTGTTCTGCGCCGGGACCCATCCGTTCGCGCAGTGGTCGACCCAACAGCTCACGCGCACAGCGCATTACGACGAACTCATCGAGCGCACCCAGTGGTGGGGGCGGCAGATGCTGATCTGGGGCGTGCACGTGCACGTCGGGGTTTCCCACCCGGAGAAGGTCTTTCCGATCCTGAACACGCTGCTGCTGTCGTATCCCCATCTGCTGGCGCTGTCGGCGTCCTCGCCCATGTGGGCCGGAATCGACACCGGGTACGCCAGCAACCGGGCGATGATGTTCCAGCAGCTGCCCACCGCCGGGTTGCCGTTCCAGTTCGAGAACTGGTCGCAGTTCGAGGGTTTCGTGCACGACCAGATGAAGACCGGGGTGATCGAGCAGCTCGGCGGCATGCACTGGGATATCCGGCCCGCGCCGAAATGGGGCACGATCGAGGTGCGGGTGTGCGACGGAATCCCCTCGCGCCTGGAGCTTTCCGCGCTGGTCGCGCTCATCCACTGCCTCGTGGTCGACCTCGACCGCCGCGTCGAGGCGGGCGAGACCATGCCCACGATCCCGCCGTGGCACGTGCAGGAGAACAAGTGGCGCGCAGCACGTTACGGCCTGGACGCGATCGTCATCACCGACGCCGACAGCAATGAGCGCCTCGTGACCGACGACCTGTCGGAACTGCTCAACCGGCTCGAGCCGATCTCCAAGCAGCTCGGCTGCGAACAGGAACTGTCGCTGGTCGCCGATATCCCCAAGCGCGGCGCCTCCTACCAACGCCAGCGCCGCGTGGCCGCCGCCGCCCAGGGCGATCTGGTGGCCGTCGTGGACGCCCTGGTCAAGGAACTCGACAACTAGCGTCGCCGACCGGTGGCCGGCCGTTCAGCTGGCCAGCGGGGTGGCGTTCATCGGCCGTTTACTATGGTCGTCGTGCTACTCGACGACCCGCGCTCCGACTTCGGTGGTGACGCTCGCCGTAGCCGGATGCCGTCGAAGCGGGTCCTGGTGGCGGCGGCGGTATCCGCCGTGCCCGTCCTGCTGATCGCGCTGCAGATCGTGGCCTCCCACAAAGGGTTCGAGGGCCCGCTGCGGAGCCTGTGGGCCGACTACGCGGGCACGCCGAAGTCGATGACGGTGCCCTGGGCCGGGCTGGCGCTCGCACTGGTCGGGCTGTCGTGGCGGCGGCGGTTCATCACCCTCGGGGTCGCGGTGGCGATCGACGTCGTCTGCGCGGTGGTGCGGGTGTTGCTGGGCGGGCCGGTGACCGTCGGCAACGGTGCGGTGATCGCGCTGACCGGGCTGGCGCTGGTCGCCTGGTTCGGCTGGGAGGGCGCGGACCGTCGCAATGCGCTGCACGCCGCCGCGCTCGGCGCGCTGCTGATCCTCGCCACCAAGGTCGGCGACGTCTGGCTGCACATCACCGTGATGGCGGGGCCGAACGTGCTGGACCGGTACGTCATGCTGGCCGATCACGCGTTCGGGCAGCCGTCGTGGGTGCTGGGCCAGGCGATCGACGCGCTCGGCCCGGTGGTGTACGCGGTGCTGCACTGGGTGTACATCGAGCTGCCGGTGGCGGCCATGGTGGTCGCGGCCTGGCAGCTGCGGCGCGTCGCGTCGACCGGGGTGTGGCCGACCCACTACCTGGTACGGACCTTCCTGGTGCTCGGGCTGGTCGGCCCGGTGGTGTACGTGCTGTTCCCGGTGGTCGGTCCGATGTTCGCCTACGGGCCGGACGGCCACGGGCTGCAGCTCGGTAACTACTGGCCCCAGATCGTGCCGCCGCTGGACCCCACGCCGGGTTCGCTGCCGTTCGACACCGTCACCCCGCGCAACTGCATGCCGTCCATGCACACCGCCTGGGCCACCACGGTTTTCCTGCACTCGCGCCGCGCCGCCGACGGGTCCCCGGCGCCGCGCTGGCTGCGCTGGGGCGGCGTCTTCTGGCTACTGGCCACGCTCACGGCGACGCTCGGATTCGGCTACCACTACGGCGCCGACCTGCTCGCCGGCGCGGTGTTGTGCCTGACCGTCGAGTCCGCGCTGCGCGCGCCCGAGCGCGGGTGGGACCGCGCGCGTATCCGGCTGGTCGTCGGGGGTGCGGCGCTGCTCGCCGCGCTCCTGCTCTCCTACCGATTCCTGGCTGTCGTCATCGCCGAGCATCCGATTCACGCGGGGCTGGTCATGCTGGGCGCGTTCGCCGCCTACGTCTGGGTGTTCTACACGACGTGGTTCGCGCGGACCTCGCAGTCGCAGGCCGTCGATGCGGAGGAACTGCACGCGCGGTAGGCCGTTCCCGTCAGTCCGCGTCGTCGCCCAATTCGTTGATCAGCAGCAGGCCGTCTCGATTGCGCTGTTCGCGGTAGGCGGTGCGGCCGATGAGGTGTGCGATGGCGGGGGCGGTGAGCAGGGTGAACAGGCCCACCAGCACCAGCATCCACACGTTGCCGTGGCCGCGCAGCTCGATGGTGGCGCCGATCAGGATCAGCACCAAGCCGACCACCTGCGGCTTGGTGGCGGCATGCATGCGCGACAGGGTGTCCGGGAAGCGCACGATCGCGACCGCGGCGGTCAGCGCGAGCAGTGCGCCGAGCAGGATGAGGACATAGGACAGCCAGCGCAGCGCGGTGTCGAGCCAGGCCGTCATCGCTTGTCCCGCACCCGGAAGCGCGACACCGCGGCGGAGCCCAGGAAGCCGACCAGCGCGAGCGCGACGATGGCGGGCAGCACGGTGGTGTCGTTGCTGTAGACCGCCCATACCGCCAGGCCCGCGGCGGCGATGCCGACCAGCGAGTCGATGCCGACCACCCGGTCCAGGGTGCTCGGTCCCGCCAGCACGCGGTAGCTCGTCAGCACCGCCGCGGTGACCAGCAGCACCGCGGCGGCGACCGCGACGAAGGTCATCGCTCCTCCTCGGAAAGCGTTGCGGGGGAGGGTGACTCGCGCCACTCCCCGGGCCGTTCGAAGGTGCGGATCAGCAACTGCTCCAGCCGTCGGGTGGTGTGGTAGAACTTCTCGACCGCCTCGTCGCTGCCCACGTCGAGCACGTGCACCCAGACCGTGTGGGTGGTGCGGTCCAGTTCCAGCACCATGGTGCCGGGAATCAGGTTCAGCACGTCGGTGCACAGCACGAGCACCAGATCCGAGCGGATGGACATCCGGACCCGCAGCACCCCCGATACCGGCGCTCCGCTCGGCCGGATCGCGAACCAGGCGATCTGCAGGCTGGACTCGATCGCGTAATACGAACTGAGCGCGATCAATTCGAGCAGCGACAGGGGATGCAGCCGACCGGAGATGGGAATTCGAGGCAGCGGCAGGGCCACTATGATCAGCGCGCCGATCGCGAGCCCGGCCAGCGCGTTGCCGACGCTCAGATCGCCCCACAGCGCCATGTAGACCACCGTTAGCCACAGCAGCACGCCGATGCGGACCAGGGTCGCGCGGTTCATCCTCACCGGTCGCCTCCCGCCCGCCACGAATCCGGCGTTCCCAGCACCGTTTCCAGGTAGACCCCGCGATCGGTGAGGTCGTCCGCGGCGCGACCGGCGATGCCCAGGATCGGGCCCGCGAACGCGGTCATCGCCAGGCCCACCGCGAGCAGCGCGACGGTCGGCACCAGCATCAGCCGCGGCATGCGTCCCGGATCCGCGCGGTCGTCGAACAGCACGTCGGTCGACTCGTCGATGAGCGCCGAGGGCCCCGCATCGGCGAGATTGCCCTCGGGCGCCTGCACCCGCGGCCGCCAGAACGCCTTGCTCCACACCCGCGCCATCGCGTACAGCGTCAGCAGGCTGGTCACCACCGATCCGGCCACCAGCACCCAGGCCAGCACGCTGCCGTCGGCCACACCGGCCTGCAGCAGCGCCGCCTTGCCGATGAAGCCCGAGAGCGGCGGAATGCCACCGAGATTCAGCGCCGGTATCCCGAACAGCAGCGCCAGCGCCGGGCTCGCGGCGAGCAGCCCGCCCAGCCGGCTCAGCGACGCCGAACCGGCCTGCCGCTCGATCAGCCCGACCACCAGGAACAGCGTCGTCTGCACCAGAATGTGGTGCGCCACATAGAAAACTGTGCCGGTGAGCCCCGCGGCGGTATTCAGCCCGACCCCGAACATCAGATAACCGATGTGGCTGACCAGCGTGAACGACAGCAATCGCTTGATATCGCTCTGCGCGATGGCGCCCAGGATGCCGATCAGCATGGTGAGCAGGCCGCAGATCAGCAGCACGTTGTCGAAGCGGTCGGAGGGGAACAGCAGCGTGTGCATTCGGATGATCGCGTACACACCGACTTTCGTCAGCAAGCCCGCGAAGACCGCGGTAACCGGCGCGGGCGCGGTGGGATAGGAGTCGGGCAGCCAGTTCGACAGCGGGAATACCGCCGCCTTGATCCCGAACGCCACCAGCAGCACCGCGTAGATGGCACTGCGAATCCCAGTGGGCACTTCGCCGATTCGCACCGCCATCTGCGCCAGGTTGAGCGTGCCCGTGGCCGCGTAGGCCAGCGCGATACCGGTCAGGAAGATCAGCGACGAGACCATCGACACCATCACGTAGGACACCCCGGCCCGCACCCGGTCCGCGCTGGCGCCCAGGGTCAGCAGCACGAACGACGCGGTCAGCAGCACCTCGAACCCGACGAAGAGATTGAACAGGTCACCGGCCAGGAACGCGATCGAAACCCCCGCGCTCAGAATGAGATACGTCGGCTGGAAGATCGAGGTCGGCTGGCGTTCGGAGCCGTCGCTGATACCCTGCCCGACCGCGAACGCCAGCACCGCCAGCAGCACGATCGACGACACCAGCAGCATCGCCGCCGACAGCCGGTCCACCACCAGCGTGATGCCGATCGGGGTCTCCCAGCCGCCCACCTGCAGCACCGCCATCCCGTCCCGGTCGGCCAGGAACAGCAGCACCCCGGAGACCAGCACCGTCGCGGCCAGGGCGGCGACCGAGACGATCTGCTGCACACGGGGTTTGCGCCCGACGATCAGCGTGACCGCGGCGGTCAGCAGCGGTATCAGCACCGGCAGCGCGGTCAGGCTGGGCATCAGGCCGGAAGACAGGGTCATTTCTCGGGATCCTCGCCTTCGCGACGCGAGGCGACCTTGACGTCCTCGGGGTCGTTCTCGACCCGCTCGGTGGTGGTCAGGGCGTAGGACCGGTAGGCCAGGGCGAGCACGAACGCCGCCACGCCCATGGTGATGACGATCGAGGTCAGCACCATCGCCTGGGCCAGCGGATCGGCCGTATCCCGTTGCGTGCGATCGGTCTCGCCGAGGATGGGCGACTTCCCGTCCGGGCCGCCGACGGTGATGAGCAGCAGATTTACCGCGTTCCCGAACAGGATCAGTCCCAGCAGCATCTTCGACACCGCGCGCTCGAGCACGAGGTAGACCCCGCAGGCGATCAGCACGCCGACGAGCGCGAGCAGGGTGACGTTCGCGGTCATCGGGTCCTCCGTTCCGACTCGACGAGCAGCAGCGGACCGGTGGTCGGCGTGAGGCCCTCGGTGTCCAGCCGCGCGCCCAGGCTGCGCAGCACGTCCAGGACCAGGCCCACCACGATCAGGTACACGCCCAGGTCGAACAGCATCGCGGTGACGAACTTGACGTCTCCGATCAGCGGCAGTGTCACCTCGAAGATCGCCGACGACAGCGGCGGCGCGCCGAGCAGCAGCGAACCGGTCGCGGTCCCGGCCGACAGCGCCAGCCCGGCGCCGAGCAGGTGCCCGGCATCGACCGGCAGCGCCTCGGCCAGCTCGTAGCGTCCGCCCGCGAGATATCGCAGTACCAGGGCCAATCCGGCGGTGAGGCCACCCGCGAAGCCGCCGCCGGGGGCATTGTGCCCGGCGAAGAAGAAGTACACCGACAGCACCATGATGGTCGGGAACACCAGCCGCGTCGTCACCGCCAGCACCATCGACCGGTCGCGCTTGGCGATCAGCGGGGCCGCGGGCAGCCAGTAGGAGCGGTTCGGGTCGGGAGTGTAGCCCGGCGCGTCGGCGACGCGCGGCAGCGTGCCGAAGCGGCGGCTGCGGAACATCAGCGACGCGACGCCGGTCGCGGCGACCACCAGCACCGAGATCTCGCCCAGCGTGTCCCACGCCCGGATGTCCACCAGCAGCACGTTCACGGCGTTCTTCCCGCCGCCGCCCTGGTAGGCGGCGTCCGGGATCAGGCGCCAGATCGGCTCGGTGCTGCGCGCGGCCAAGGCGAATCCCGCCAGCACCGAGACCGTCGCGCCCACCAGCGCGGCCAGTACCGCGCGGCGCACCTTGAACGCGGTCGCGCGGTCCGGCTCGATCTCGGCCGGGAACCGGCGCAGCACCAGCACGAAGATCACCAATGTCAGTGTCTCGACGAGGAATTGGGTGAGCGCCAGATCGGGCGCGCCGTGTAGGGCGAAGATGACGCCGCAGCCGTATCCGGTGACGCCGACCAGCAGCACGCTCGCCAGGCGGTTGCGCATCACGGTGGCGCCCAGCGCCATGGCGATCATGATCAGCCCGATGACCAGCTGCAGCGGCGAATCCCACAGCCGCAGACCCACTCTGGTGCGGGCGTCGACGGCGAGCATCGCGGTGGGCAGCACGATCAGCGTGATCAGGATCAGGGCCTGGTTCAGCGGCAGCGAACCGCGCTGCGTGGCGGCGGTCATGCGCAGCGACAGCTGGTCCATGGCGCGCAGCGTCTTGTCGTAGACGCGGTCGGCGTTACCCAGCCGCGGGCTGGCCGATTCGCCGATCCGGTCGCGGATCTCGAACAGCACCAGACCGCAGGCGATGATCACCATGGTCAGCGTGAGCGGATGGCCGAAGCCGTGCCACAGCGCCAAGTGTGTGGGCGCGCCGCCGGGAAGCGTTGCGGCATAGGGCCGCAGCAGCGAGTCCATCCAGGGCGCGGCGAGCCCCGCGGCCAGGCTCGCCACGGCCAGCAGCGCGGGCGGCGCGAGGAACATCGCGCCGGGCCGATGCCAATTCAGTTGCGGCTCCGGCGCTCCCACCGCCACCGACTTGGAACCGAAGGCGCCCCACACGAATCGGAGGCTGTAGCCGACCGTCAGCATCGAGCCGAGCACCACGCCGGTGCCCAGCGCGACCTTGACCGGGGCCGTCAGATTGTCCGAGATCAGGATCGCACCCAGGGCGCTCTCCTTGCCGACGAAGCCGAGCAGCGGCGGAATCCCGGCCATGCTCGCCCCGGCCAGGATCGCGGTCGCGCACAACACCGGCGCCCTGCGTCCCAGCCCGGACAGCCGTCGCAGGTCCCGGGTTCCCGCGCTGTGGTCGATGACGCCCACCACCATGAACAGGCACGCCTTGAACAGGGCATGCGCGACGATCATGGCCACGCCCGCCAGCGCCGCGTCGGGCGTGCCGATCCCGACCAGCGTGATGAGGAATCCGAGCTGGCTCACCGTGCCGAAGGCCAGCACCAATTTCAGGTCGGTCACCTGCAGCGCGCGCAGGCCCGCCAGCACCATCGACAGCACGCCCAGGGTGAGGATGATCGGATGCCAGGGCGGGGCCGTCGCGAACGTCGGCGCCAGCCGGGCGACCAGATAGATACCGGCCTTCACCATCGCGGCCGCGTGCAGGTAGGCGCTGACCGGCGTGGGCGCGGTCATCGCGCCGGGCAGCCAGAAGTGCAACGGCACGATGGCCGATTTGCTCAGCGCGCCGATGAGGATCAGCACCACCGCGACGCAGGTCGACCAGTCCTGCGGATCGGCCCGGGCCAGCACCTCCGACAGCAGATAGGTTCCGCAGCGCTGGCCCAGCAGAATGATGCCCACCAGCATGGCCAGCCCGCCCGCGGCCGTGACCAGCAGCGCCTGCAGGGCCGCGCGGCGCCCGGCGATCTGCTCGGCGTGATGGCCCACCAGCAGGAACGACAACACGGTCGTGGCTTCCCAGAAGCAGAACAGCAGCATCATGTTGTCGCTGGTGACCAGCCCGAACATGGTGCCCGCGAAGGCGACCAGATATCCGGCGAAGATCCCCAGCCGCTGCCGGTCGTCGTCGTCGAAATAGGTGGCGCAGTAGCCGAGGATCAGCGCGCCGATGCCGAGCACCAGCGCCGACATGATCGAGGCGAGCGCATCGAACCGCAGATCGAGAGCCATGTGGATGCCGGGCGCCCACTCGACGTGCAGCGCGCGCCCGGTGTTCCAGTTCGCGATCACCCAGCCCAGGCTCGCCAGCGGCACCAGGGCCAGCAGGTAGAAGCCGCGCCTGCCCAGCGTCCGCACACACGGCGGCGCCAACAGCGCCGCGGCGGCATGGGCAAGCAAGATAACGAGCAAACTTCACTCCGTCGAGTCGGCGGCGGGGTGGTGCGGGGTCGATACTACTTTCTGCCCTGGGGGATTCGGGCGACGCGACGGTATGGCGTCGAGCATGTTCGCCGAGCCTGGCTATATATCTGCTACCGCGGCGAAATCACTGCTCGGCCGGTGTGGTCACCGGCGCTACCGCGGGCGCCCGCAATCGCCGCAGCGCGATCAGCCCGACCAGGCATCCGATCGTGATGGCCAGCGCCGTCCAGTACGGCACCGGCGACGTCGCGTTCGGCAGCTGGCAGACGTACCAGCGGCCCGCCTCCACCGTCACATCGGTGAAATCGCCGCGGCTGACGTGGTCGCGCAGCGCCAGCACCACCGAGGGCATGAACACGATCGCGACGCCCAGCACCCGGGTCGGGTTGTAGCGCGGCGCGGCGCTGCCGAAGCAATACCCGGCGCCGAGGGCGAGCACTACGCCGGTCACGATGTTGCGGGCCCGATCGTGGGAGTCGATGCCGAGCGTGAGCGCGCAGTACAGCGCCAGCGCGGTGAGGATCAGCAGCGCGAACAGCGGGTTCGGGCGCCGGAATCCGAGCACGATGCCCATCGCCACCAGTGCCACCAGCGGCGCCGCCGACCAGCCCGGCAGATACGACGGCATGATCGCGCTGCCCACCGCCGCCAGCGCCACCGCCAGCAGCACCAGGGTGCCGTCGCGGCGGGGCAGCAGCATGGCGGCGATCAGCCCGGCGACCACGGTCGCGCCCACGCTCAGGGCGATATCGATGGAGTCCTCGGCGCGGCGGGTGAGCCATTCGGTGCCGAACAGCGTCACCAGGACGTACACCAGGCCCGCCAGGATCGGCGCCATCGGCAGCTCGACCGACCGCCGCTCCACCTGGGTCCGGTGGCGGTTGGCCAGCGTGCCCAGCGCGACCAGTGCCAGCGTCGCCCCGATCAGCCACGGCGGCGGCGAGTCCACCGCGGGCCAGCGCCCGAACCGGGTCGGATCGCCGAGGTCGTTGCCGTGCGGCACCGGCAGTGCGGCGCCCACCACGATGCTGCCGAGCGCGCCGAGCGTCCAGCCGAACACCTGGAGTCGCCCGCGCAGCACGGCGGCTGCGATGCCGCCGAGCAGAATGCCGCCCGCGATCGAATCGAGGAAGTTCAGCGTCGCCAGCGAGGTGCCCGGCCCGCTGGAGCGCCCGACGAGGTGCGTCACCAGCAGCAGGATGCTGCCGCAGAGCGCCGAACCCCAGGCCGCCAGGCCGTGATTGACCGTGGTGGCGAATACGGCGATGATCAGCGCGATGATGGCGCCCGCGGCGATGGCGCGCGGCAGGCTGTGCGCGAGCAGATCCAGCTGCAGCGCGGTCGAGTCCGTGGTCCACGCGAAGTCGATCGGGAGCATCAGCGACATTCCCGCAACCAGGGTTGCCAGGAATGCCGTCACCATCTCGAACGCCGCGACGCTGGTCCGCACCAGCTGAAAATACCCATGATTGACCCGACAAGCTGGCAGACGTGCCGGATGGGTAGTTGCCGACGTTTCGCCGCTACGGTGTCCCGGTGTGCTGGTCCGCGAAGTTGCGCAGCGATTCCACCTGGAGCGGGTCGAGGGACGGCCGCACGGTGACGCGGGCCGCGGCGACATCCGCGGCCGTGACATCGGCGGCGTCGACGTCACGGCGCATCGCGGTCATCGCCGCCTCGCGCAGCAGCGCCGCGCAGTCGGCGGCCGAGTAGCCGTCCAGGTCCGCCGCCAGCGCGGTGAGCTTCACGTCGGGGGCCAGCGGAACCGGTCGGCTCGCCGTGCGCAGGATCTCGGCGCGGGCGGCGGCATCCGGGGGCGGTACGAATACCAGCCGCTCGAGCCGTCCGGGGCGGGTGAGGGCCGGATCGATGAGTTCCGGCCGATTGGTCGCGCCGATGACCACGACATCGCGCAGCGGCTCCACCCCGTCCAACTCGGTGAGCAGGGCGGCGACCACGCGGTCGCCGACGCCGGAGTCGCTGCTCTGCCCGCGGCGCGGCGCGAGCGCGTCCACCTCGTCGAGGAATATCAGCGAGGGCGCGGAATCGCGTGCGCGCTGGAACAATTCGCGGACCGCGCGCTCGGAGGACCCGACCCACTTGTCCATCAGCTCGGCGCCCTTGACCGTGTGCACACTCAACTGGCCGCTGCCCGCCAGTGCCCGCACCAGGAACGTCTTACCGCATCCCGGCGGCCCGTACAGCAGCACACCGCGCGGCGGATCGATCCCCAAGCGCGCGAACGAATCCGGATGCCGCAGCGGCCACAGCACGGCCTCGGTCAGCGCCTGCTTGGTCTCGGTCATATCGCCGACATCGTCCAGGCTGAGGCTGCCGATCGCCAATTCCTCGGTGCCCGAACGCGACAGCGGACGGATCACCTGCAGCGCGCCGAGCAGATCGGGCTGGGTCAGCACCGGCTCGGTGTGGTCGCGGCTGGCCCGCGACGCCGCCCGCAGCGCCGCCTCCCGGCACAGCGCGGCCAGGTCCGACACCACGAAGCCCGGTGTGCGGGAGGCAATCTCGTCGAGCCGCAGATCCTCTGTCGGCACCTTGCGCAGCAACTGCTCCAGCAGATCCTTGCGCACGGCCGCGGTCGGCAGCGTCAGGGCGACCTCGCGATCGCACAGATCCGGTGCGCGCAAACGGCTGTCGACACCGGCGGGATGGGATGTGGTGGCCAGGAACGCGACTCCGGGAGTGGCGACCGCACCGCGCAGCTGGTCGAGAATGAGGGTGGCGACCGGCTCCGGATCGGCGGGCAGCAGCGCATCGATATCGGTGATCAGCAGCACTCCGCCCGGGCCGGAACAGATTTCGGATACCGCGAGCCCGACCTCGCGCAGCCGGGTGCCGCTCTCGGTGGCTCCCACAGTCGGCCCGTCCAGCTCCACGATCCGGCGCGGCGTGGCCACCGCCCGCGCCAGCGTCGCCTTACCGGCGCCCGCCGGGCCGGTGACCAGCGCACCGAGATGCGGTGGGGCGCCGAGGGTCTTCAGCAGTTCGGGCTCCTCGAGGGCCAGGCTGAGCCACTCCGACAGCTTCGCCGCCTGCGCGCGCACCCCGGCCAGATCCGCCACGTCGACCGCGGACGGCCGCTCCCGCACCCGCATCCGGGTTCCGGGAGCGCCGGATTCGGTAGCCGGTCCGCCGCCCGGATCGTGCGAGGCATCGGCGGCGGGCACGCCCGCGCCCCACACCACCGCGCTGTTGGGCTGCACGCTCACCGGCCCGCGCCCCGGATCGGTCGCGGTGACCGTGAGCAGCTCCGAGGTCCACGCGATGCCGAAGGCGCGGGCCAGCGCCTGGGTGGCCGCGGCGGTGCTGGTTCCCGGACCGAGATCGCGCGGCAGCAGCGATACGGCGTCGCCGACGGTCACCACCTTGCCGAGCAGCGCCTGCCGCAGCGTCGCCTCGGGAATGGTGCGGGTGGCCTGCACCGACCCGGTCACCGAGAGCTGCCGCGCCCCGAACACGGTGACCGGCGCGACCACCACCGTCGAGTCCTCGCGCACCCCCGCGTTCGACAATGTCACATCGTCGAGCAGGATCACCCCCGCCGCCGTCCCCGCCGGTGCGATCCCCGCCACCGCCGCGGTCCGCCGCGACCCGATGAGCGCGATCCCGTCCCACTCCCGCAACCCCAACGCCGCCAACGCTTCCGGATGCAACCGCACCACCCCCCGTCGCGCATCGGCGGCCGAGCGGTTCAGGCGAGCAGTCAACGAAAGATCCGGCACCCTAGCCATGGTATGGGCGTCGCCGGAATCGGCTAGCGGTTGCGGCCGCTGGGGCGGCGCAGGCGTAGGCGGGCCGACGAGACCGGGACGCGTAACGCCGGGCGGCGGCGTTGGGCTCGGCGTTGGGCGCGGCGCTCGGCCGGTTTGTGGTGCCAGGTTTCGGGGCGGGCGGCTACCCAGCGCTGCGAGCGCCAGGCGAACGGGATGTGGAGGATGTACAGGCCCACCAGGACCATCAGCAGGATCAGCGGGTAGGTGACCAGCGCGGCGGCGGCGAGTGCGGTCAGCACCAGCAGCAGCGCGGCGGCCTGCGGCGCCACCGATACCGACTTCATCGCCAGGGTCGGGACGGTGCTGACGGCGAGCAGGGCGGCGAGCACGGTCCACACCGCCACCACCGGAAAGTTGTTCCACCACCCGTTGCCGAACTCCTCGTGCACCGCGATCGGCAGCATGGCGATCAGGGCGGCGGCGGGCGCCGGGACCCCGACGAAGTACTCACGCGCCCAGTCCGGGCGGGTGTCGTCGTCCATCAGGGTGTTGAACCGGGCCAGCCGCAGCACGATGCTGACCGCGTAGATGAGCGCGATGATCCAGCCCGCGCTGTCCTGCCGCAGGAACGTCACGTAGATCACCAGCGCCGGTGAGACGCCGAAAGAGATTGCGTCCGCGAGGGAATCGAGTTCGGCCCCGATCTTGGTGGTGGCCGAGAGCATGCGGGCGAGCCTGCCGTCGAGGGTATCGAGCACGGCCGCGGCGCCGATCATCGCGATCGCCGTGCTGAGCGAACCCTCCAGCGCGAACTTCACCGCGGACAGCCCCGCGCACAGCGCCAGGATGGTCACGATGCTGGGCAGCAGCCGGATCGTGCGTCGCCGTCGGCCCTGCTCGGTCACGGTTTCTTCGATCATGACAGCAGTTCGGCGAGCACCGTCTCCCCGCCGATCGTGCGCTGACCGGGCGTAACGAGCGGCTCGGTCCCGGCCGGGAAGTAGGTGTCCACCCGGGAGCCGAACCGGATCAGCCCGTAGGTGTCGCCGATGGTCAGCTTGTCGCCGACCTTGGCCTCGCACACGATGCGCCGCGCCAGCAGCCCCGCGATCTGCACGACCGTCACCACCGCGCCGGAGGCGGTCTCGAGCACCATGCTGTTGCGCTCGTTGACCGCGCTGGCCTCGGGCAGGTCGGCGGAGCGGAACTGCCCGCGCCGGTACACGATCTCGCGCACGCTGCCGGAGACCGGGGTGCGCTGCACATGCACGTCCAGCACCGACAGGAAGATGCTCACCCGCGGCAGCTCGGCCTCGCCGAGATTCAGCTCGGCGGGCGGCACCGCGGTATCGACCAGCGCGACCTCCCCATCGGCGGGGGCGACCACGATATTCGGCCGGTTCGGCGGCACCCGGTGCGGATGCCGGAAGAACGCCGCCGCTGCCGCCGCCGACGCGAACCCGGTGCGCCGCAACCACTTCCGCTTCCGACCCAGTAACGCGACCGCCAGCGGTGTCGCCACGAACGGCAGACCGGCGGGGTGCAGCGGCGGAATCGCGTCGCGGACCAGGTCGGCGACATGGCCGAGGCCGGTGCGTTCGGGCGTGCCGGGCGGGGTGGGACGGCGGGCCACAGGCTCCTCTTTCGTGCGCGGATGGTCGATCACACCATACGGGACGGCCGTGGTCGCGGTGTGTGCTGCGACGACAGCGCCCACAACGAGAACTGCCGCAGCGACGAGTGCGTCGCTGCGGCAGTGTCACCCGGCCGATTCAGCCGACTTTCCGGCGACCCATGACCAGGCCGACGAGCCAGAGCAGGATCACCGCACCGCCGAGGCAGGTGAGGAAGCTGAAGATCAGCCCGCCGCCCTCCACGTCGACGCCGAACAGCTTCAGCAGGAATCCGCCCAGCAGGCCGCCGACCACGCCGACGACGATGTTGAGCAGGATGCCCTGCTGCGCATCCGTTTTCATGATCTTGCTGGCGATCCATCCGGCGATGCCGCCGATGATGATCCACCCGATAATTCCGAGACCGAGCATGTTGTCCTCGAATCACTCGTAGGAACAGTGTCGCCGGTCGGAGCGACCGGCGTGCGAACTGCTTTCGAACTGGCAGTACCCGATCGATTGTGACAATACCCACGCCTCCCGTTAGTGTTCCGGCTAATATGAGGGGGCCTCATGTCTACGGACTCGTCAGGGAGTCGTCCGATGAGGGCCCGATGAAGGAACGTTCGATGCGCGGGTGGGGCCGCAGGCCCGGGACACGCCTGCCGGCAGGTACCTAGGAGAAGCACGATGGCTGCTCGACTCGCCCAGGTCACAGGGGTGGAGCACACCGCGATGCTCGGGCTCGGCGTGTACCGCCCGGCCCGGGTCGTCACCAATGACGAGGTTGCTGCACCGATCAACTCCACCGACGAATGGATTCGGACCCGCTCCGGCATCAAGACCCGGCGATTCGCCTCGGATTCCGAAACGATCATCGGCATGAGCGCCGCCGCCGCGCGCGACGCGATGGCCGCCGCCGAGGTGACGCCCGACCGGATAGATTGCGTCATAGTCGCTACGTCCACGTGGCTGCTGCTCACCCCTGCGGCGGCCCCGCAGATCGCCACCGAGCTGGGTATGAACAACCCCGCGGCGTTCGACATCTCATCCGGCTGCGCGGGGTTCTGCCACGCCGTCACGCTGGCCTCGGACCTGGTCAAGGGCGGTACCGCGTGCCACGTCCTGGTGATCGGCGTGGAGCGGCTCACCGACACGATCAACCCGACCGACCGCGGCACGGCGTTCCTGTTCGCCGACGGTGCGGGCGCGGTGGTCATCGGCCCGTCCGACGAGCCCGGCATCGGCCCCACGGTCTGGGGTTCCGACGGCACCCAGCATCACGCCATCCGCCAGGACAAGGACTGGATGGAGTTCTTCGCCGAGATCGACGAGCAGGGCACCGACGCCGTGCGCCCGTATCTGGCGATGGAGGGCACCGCGGTCTTCCGCTGGGCCGCCCACTCGCTGAAGAAGGTGTGCCTGGACGCGATCGGGCGCGCCGGACTGGTCCCCGACGATATCGACGCCATGGTCCCGCACCAGGCCAACGGCCGGATCATCGAGATCATGGCCAAGGCCCTGGACCTGCCCGCCGACTGCGCCCTCGCCAACGACATCGAGGAGACGGGCAATACCTCGGCCGCCTCGATCCCGCTGGCCATGGAGGCCTTACTACGCAACGGCGACACCAAGCCCGGCGCCGACGCCCTGCTCGTCGCCTTCGGCGCGGGCCTGTCCTACGCCGCCCAGGTAGTGAAACTCCCCAACTGGCAGTAAGCCTCAGCCCATGCTCCAGGTGACCGTGACGTCGAAGGTCACGGTCTGCATCCCTGGCTCCAGCGGCACCTCCGGCATCGCGAACTGAGTGCGCGGCGCCGGGGGTTCCCCGCCGCCGCTGCGGGTCTCGTTGACGGTCTTGACGTCCTTCAGCTTCAGGCCCGACAGCACCGCGTACTGCTCGGCGCGGGACTTCGCATCGGCGAAGGCGCGGGCGCGGGCGTCGGCCAGCAGCTTCGAATTGTCGTCCAGTGCGAAGGAGACCCCGCGAATGCGGGTGTCGTTGCCGCCCGCCTTGGCCGCGGCATCCAGCACCGCGGAGGCCTTCGTGAGGTCCCGGACCGTGACGTGCACGGTATTCGCGGCGCGGTACCCGGTCACCGCGCGCTCGGGCCCGTACTGCGGCTGCACGGAGACATCGGTGGTCCGGATGTCCTCGCGCGTGACCCCGGCGCCCACCATCGCATCGACCACGGCCTTGGCCTCGCGGTTGGCGGTCTCGATGGCGGTGGACACATCGGGCGCGGTCGCCTCGACCCCGAGGTCGGAATTCAGGGTGTCGGGCGCGCCCCGCACCTGGCCCGTGCCCACCACCGTGACATCACGACCGGTTGCCGGGGCGTCGCCGCCGCACCCGGAGAGCACCGCGATAGCCGCCAGCGCGGTGGCCGCGCCTGTGATTCGTCGCATGCCAGCGGAACATACGCCTACTTCTCGGCGGCGGCCTTGATCTTGCCGAGGGTTTCGTTCATGCCGCGCACCAGATTGGCCTCGAACTGCTGCTCACCGCCGAGGAAACGGTCGATCATCAGGCGCACCGGCTTGCGCACCCCGTTGGGGACGTCGCGCCGCTCGATCAGCCGGGTGCCGGTGTCGGTGGATTCCAGGGTGTAGCTCCACACCGTGCCGTTCTCGTTCATCCGGAAGGCGAAGGCCTCGTTGGGCTCGAATCGGACGATCCGCGAGGTGGTCGGGTAGAACTTGCCCCCGTCACGATTGAGGTTGACGGTCCAGGTGCCCGCCCGCGGGGTGCCCAGCGGCAGCATCCGGACGGTGTTCGGGCTGAACTCCGGCATCCGCTTCAGATCGGAGACGACCGCCCAGACCCGCTCGCGCGGGGCGGCGATGTCGACGGTGGCTTCCAGGGTGTTCGGCAACGTTGCCCTCCGAGGTGTGACGATCGGTAACGGGAATCCTACTGGGACACGGCCCCGTCGGCCCGGTCGAAGTGACGCGGGCCACACTCGATTGAAAATCAACTAGATCACATTCTGATGTGATCGGTATCGGTACCTGTAATAACGGACGCACAATGGCAGATAGATGAAGCGGCAGGCAACGAAGCAACCGACCCGAGCCCGAGTTTTCGTCCAACGTGAGGTGATCGGCCGTGAAACTGCGCTTTCTCCTCCACCGCAGGCAGCCGGATTCCGTTCCGCTACTTCCGGTTCCAGAATCCGACGACGCCCCAGCCCCACCCCGGCACGGAGGTAAGAGATCCGACCACAAGGCTGTCGAGCGCGAGGAGCGGCTCGAGCGGTTGCTGACCCAGAAGGAGCTGGACCTGGTCCAGCACCACCGGCTGTGAACGTCCCACGGGGCACGTTCCGGGAGAACCCACTTGCGTCGACGCCCATACTTTTGAGGTGACTTCACCAGCTGTCGCCAAACCGGCGATCCTCAGCGTCGACGACGACCCGGGTGTCTCCCGGGCGGTGGTCCGCGATCTGAGGCGCCGCTACGGCGCGGATTATCGGATTCTGCGCGCGGAATCGGGGGCCTCCGCGCTCGACGCCCTCCGCGAGATGAAACTGCGCGGCCAGCCGGTCGCCGTGCTGATCGCCGATTATCGGATGCCGGGCATGGACGGCATCGAATTTCTCGAGCAGGCGATGGATCTGCACCCGTATGCGCGCCGGGTGCTGCTCACCGCCTACGCCGATACGAATGCCGCCATCGAGGCGATCAATGTCGTCGATCTCGATCACTATCTGCTCAAGCCGTGGGATCCGCCGGAGGAGAAGCTGTACCCGGTGGTCGACGCCCTGCTGGAGGCGTGGCGCGGCGACGAGCACCGGCCGGTGCACGAGACCAAGGTCGTCGGGCACCGCTGGTCGGCCCGCTGCTCGCAGGTGCGCGAATTCCTGGCCCGCAACCAGCTGCCCTACCGCTGGTACCTGGCCGACGAGCCGGAGGGCTCGCGGCTGCTGGAGGCGGCCGGGGCCACCCAGGACCAGTGCCCCGTCGTCATCGATGCCGCGGGGCAGGCGCTGATCGCCCCCTCCGACGCCCAGCTGGCGGGCAGCGTCGGGCTCAACACCGATCCGACCGGCGACTTCTACGACCTCATCGTGATCGGCGGCGGTCCCGCGGGCCTGGGCGCGGCGGTCTACGGCGCGTCGGAGGGCCTGCGGACCGTCCTGGTGGAGCGCACGGCCACCGGCGGTCAGGCCGGGCAGAGTTCGCGCATCGAGAACTATCTCGGATTCCCGGACGGGCTGTCGGGCTCGCAGCTGGCCGACCGGGCGCGCCGCCAGGCCGTGAAGTTCGGCGCCGAGTTGATCACCGCGCGCGAGGTGGTGGGGCTGGAGGCGTGCGGTTCGGCCCGGGTGGTGCGCTTCGACGACGGCAGCTCGGTCGCGGCGCATTCGGTACTGATCGCCACCGGCGTCAACTACCGCCACCATCCGGCGCCGGGCGTGGACGACTACACCGGCCGCGGGGTGTACTACGGCTCGGCGATGACCGAGGCCGCCGACTGCGCCGACCGCGAGGTCTACATCGTGGGCGGGGCGAATTCGGCCGGGCAGGCGGCGGTCTTCCTGTCCCGCAACGCCAGCACCGTGCACATTCTGGTCCGTTCGGACTCGCTGGATCGCGGCATGTCGCACTATCTGGTCCAGCAGATCGAGCAGATCCCCAACATCAAGGTGCACACCTGCACCGAGGTGGTGGCCGCCGACGGCGACGATCACCTGGAGCGGATCGTGCTGCGCAACAATTCCACCGGCGCGGAAGAAAAGGTGGAGGCGGAGCGGTTGTTCCTGTTCATCGGCGCCGCCCCCGAGACCGACTGGCTCGACGGCCTGGTCGTGCGGGACGAGGCCGGGTATGTGCTGGCCGGTCCCGACCTCCTGGTCGACGGCGCCCGCCCGGCGGGCTGGGAGCTGCCGCGGCCCCCGCATCACCTCGAGACCAGCGTGCCCGGTGTGTTCGTGGCCGGTGACGTGCGCTCGGAGTCGGCCAAACGGGTCGCGTCCGCCGTGGGCGAGGGTGCGATGGCCGTCATGCTCGTTCATCGATACATCGCGAAACAGTAGGAGTGTGCGCCATGGCTGACGACGCAGCGGCCGATTACGTCGAGGGCCCGGAATTGATCTGTGACCCGGAGGAATTGCGCACCCTGTTCCTTTTCGAGAAGCTCGACGACGAGCAACTGGCCTGGCTGTGCCGGGACGGGCGGGTGGAGCATTTCGAGCCGGGGCCGGTATATCGCGAGGGTGACCCGGCGACCTGCTTCTACGTCCTGATGGACGGCGAGGTCGTGCTGACCAAGATGTCGGCGGGCGAGGAGATCGAGCTGGTCCGCACCGACCACCGCGGCTCCTACGCCGGTGCCTGGACCGCGTACATGGGCGACAAGGCCGAGCAGAATTACACCGGGTCGTTCTCGGTCACCAAGCCGTCGAAGTTCTTCGTGCTCGACGCGGGCACCTTCGCGCGCATGATGCAGGACTGGTTCCCGATGGCGCTGCACCTGCTCGAGGGCGTGTTCTTCGGCAATCGCAATGCCAACGAGATTATCGGCCAGCGCGAGCGGCTGCTGGCGCTGGGCTCGCTGTCGGCGGGGCTGACCCACGAGCTGAACAATCCGGCGGCCGCCGCGGTGCGGGCCACGTCGTCGCTGCGCGAACGCGTCGCCGGGATGCGGCACAAGCTGAAGATGATGGCGCACGGCAAGTTCGACCCGTCGTCGCTGGAGGCGCTGGTGCAGCTACAGGAGGAGGCCGCCACCCAGGTCGCCAAGGCGCCGACGCTGACGACGCTGGAGGCCGCCGACCGCGAGGACGAACTCGGCGACTGGCTCGCCGACCACGGCATCGCCAACGGGTGGGATCTGGCGCCCAACTTCGTGCAGGCCGGATTCGACATCGACTGGCTGGAGAAGGTGGCGGTCACCCTGGAGGGCAACGACCGCGGGGTGTTCGAGGGCGCGATCCGCTGGCTGAACTACACGGTCGAGACCGAGCTGCTGATGAGCGAGATCGCCGACTCGACCACCCGCATCTCCTCGCTGGTGCATGCGGCCAAGCAGTATTCGCAGATGGACCGCGCGCCGTTCCAGGTGGTCGACATTCACGAACTGATCGACAGCACCTTGGTGATGCTGGCCCGCAAGATCGGCGACGGCATCGAGATAGTCAAGGACTACGACCGCGCGCTGCCGCAATTGCCTTGTTACGCGGCGGAATTGAATCAGGTGTGGACGAACCTGATCGACAACGCGGTCGCTGCGATGTCGGGCAGCGGTACGCTCACCGTGCGCACATATCACGAAAATGACTGTGCCGCAGTAGAAATCTGCGATACCGGGCCCGGGGTGCCCGATGAGCTCCGGCACCGGATCTTCGAACCGTTCTTCACCACCAAGCCGGTGGGCGAGGGAACCGGCCTGGGGCTGGACATCTCGTTCCGGATCGTGGTGAACAAGCACGGCGGCGATATCCGGGTGGAGTCGGTGCCGGGGGATACCCGGTTCATCGTTCGGCTGCCGCTGCATCGAGAGCAGGACGAGGGCGGCACGACGGAAGGTCAAGCAGCGCAAACGAATCCTGGAGGTCAGTGATGTCTCAGGCGATCGAGGGTATCGATCCGGCGGCGGCGCCCAGCGGCCCCGGCTGTGTGGAATGCGAACAGGCCCGCGGCTGGTGGGTGCACCTGCGGCGCTGCGCCCAGTGCGGTCACGTCGGCTGCTGCGACTCCTCGCCGTCGCAGCACGCCACCAAGCATTTCGCCGCGACCGGGCACCCGTACGTGCAGAGCTACGAGCCCGGTGAGGAATGGTTCTGGGACTTCCGCACCGAGGAGATGTTCGGCGAGGGCCCGGAACTCGCACCGCCGCACGATCGTCCGCGGGATCAGTCGGTGCCGGGGCCTCGCGATCGGGTCCCGAGCGACTGGCAGAGTCACATTCACTGATACGGCGTTCGCCGCTGGGACGGGGTGCGCGCGGGTTTCCATCCGCGCTCCCGCCCGGTACGCTGCGACGCGCGCCGGACAGGCCGGGCGCATGCGACCACCGGGATTAGACGTCTATGAAACGACTTTCGGCGACTGCCGTCGTGCTGGGCGCACTGGCACTGGGACTGACCGCCTGCGGCGACGACTCCGCCACCGACGATGCCAGCGGCTTGCGCAGAAATGCGCCGTCGAGCACGGTGCCCGCCGCGACGGCGGCGCCCTCGGCTACGGATGCGGCGCCCGAGTCATCCGAGGCCGCCCCGACCACCGCGCCCCGCACGGATAACACATCGTTGGGACCGGCCTCGCAGACCACTTGCGGCGAGTTCAAGACTCTGGATACCGAGGGCGAGAAGTCGCTGATGGATTCGCTGCTCGCGGAGAATCCGGGATCGAAGTTCGAGGGCAGTCCGAACGTGGCCCTGGGCACCGCGAAACTGGTGTGCCTGGCGGAGAGTCAGGCCGACAAGCCGGTCGCGGTCGCCATCGGTATGGCGGAACAGTAGCCGCCCCTGGCCCCTTAACCGTACCTTTGGCACCCGATAAGCCCTGCGGCGCATGGTCTTCCCGTGCGCCGCGACAGGTGCGGCGCCGGACCGGCGGGAGGCCCCGTGAAGAAGTTGGCGATAGCCGTGCTGTCCACCGGTGCGCTCGCCCTGTCGCTCACCGCCTGCGGACCCGCGGGCGGCGCCGACGAGGGCGCGGGACTGCGCAAGAACACCCCGACGACCGCGCCACCCACGAGCACCGAGCGTCGCCTGCCCCGCATCCAGCTCCCAGATATCAAGTGGCCCAAGGAAGACGGTGGTACCGATGCCGGGCGGTAGCGATACGCTCCCGCATGCCCGGCGGCTGCCGCACCGCAGGCGGCACCGGGCCGCGCGGGCGGTGGCGGGTATCGTCGCCGGTCGGTGGCGCACGGTGAAGACGGGTGAGCGAGTGGACGACGCGGGGCTGGCCGAATTCGAGCGGCATCGATCGCGGCTGTTCGCCCTGGCCTACCGCATGCTCGGCGCCGCCGGCGAGGCCGAGGACGCCGTGCAGGAGGCGTACCTGCGCTGGGAGGGCACCGACCGCGCCGAGGTCCGCTCCGCCGAGGCGTGGCTGACCACGGTGGTGGTGAATCTCTGCCGCACCTGGCTGGATTCGGCGCGCTCGCGCCGCGAGACCTATACCGGCCCGTGGCTGCCGGAGCCGGTGCCGACCGGTCGCGGGGAGCTCGGGCCGCTGGAGTCTGCCGAGCAGCGGGACCTGGTGTCGATGGCCGTGCTGACCCTGCTGGAGCGGTTGTCGCCGGTCGAGCGCGCGGTATTCGTGCTGCGCGAGGCGTTCGACTACGCGCACCGCGAGATCGCCGACATGCTGGAGCTGACGGAGGCGAATTCGCAGCAGCTCTACAGCCGGGCCCGGCGGCGTGTCCGGTCCGAGCGCACCCGCTTCGAGGCCCCGCCCGAGCAGGCACGAGAACTGTTCGAACGGTTCCTGACCGCCGCCCGCACGGGAGACGTGGCCGCGCTGGAGCGGACGTTCACCGCGGACATCGTCGCCGTGGCCGACGGCGGCGGCAAGATCACCGCGGCCCGCCGCCCGATCGCCGGCGCCACCAAGGTGGCCCGCTACCTGGCCGGTCTGTTCCACCGCGAGATCCCCGGCCTGGCCCTGACCGTCGAGGAGATCAACGGCGCTCCCGCCGCGGTGGCCCGAGTGAACGGCGGCGTACTCGTAGTCGGCCTGGCCGACCTGAGCGGCAACCAGATATCCACCGTCCGCCTCATCCTCAACCCCGACAAACTCACCCACATCCCCTAACCGCCCTTCCGGCCCATCCGCCCCCGCTTGCCGCTCTGTCCAGCACGTCTGTCCGGCCCGGCTCGTCCGCCCGTCCCGGTCCGCTCGCCGGTTCGTCAGACGGGCTCGTCGGTCTGCCCGGCGCGTCCGCCACTCCCGGTCCGCTCGCCGGTTCGTCAGGCAGGCTCGTCGGTCTGCCCGGCGCGTCCGCCCCCTTATTTCCGGCACGCTTTTGGCCGGAATCTAGCGAGGTCCCGGCCAAAGCGTGCCGGGAGTGCGGTGGGTGTGCCGGGAGCGCCATTGGGTGTGACGCGCCATACGTTCTCCTCCTGTCAGGGCTCGGGGCTCTGTCCGGTCTGTTGAGTGTCGGCCTTTCGAAAGGAGTCACTCATGACCGGGTCGCATCGAATTGTTGTGCTGGGCGCCGGGTACGCGGGGCTGTCGGCGGCGCGGCGGCTGGCCCGCCGGGCGAAGGGAGCCGAGATCACCGTCGTGGATGCGCGTTCCGAGCTGGTCGAGCGCGTTCGCCTGCACCAGCTCGCCGCCGGGCAGCCGATTCCTCGCTGGGACCTGCGAGAAATGCTGGAGCGCAGGGGAATCCGGTTCGTGCAGGGGCGCGCCGTCGAACTGAACCCGGCGGCGAAACGGATATCGCTGGCCGACGGAACCGTGGTCGACTACGACACGCTGGTCTATGCCCCGGGCAGCGCGGCCGATGTGGAAAGCGTTGCGGGCGTGCGGCTCTACGCCCGCACCGTGGCCACACCCGACGACGTCGCGGGGCTGGGAACGCTGACCGGAAGGATCGCCGTCGTCGGCGGCGGCTCGACCGGAATCGAGACGGCCACCGAACTCGCCGCGGCGCGACCGGATCTCACTGTGTCGCTGCTGAGCTCGGCGGAGCCGGGCGCCTGGCTGTCGGACAAGGCGCGCCGCCACATTCGCGCGGCGCTGGACCGGCTCGGTGTCGAGGTGCGGTCGGATACGAAGGTGGTGGAGGTGTTGCCCGACGGGCTCCGGCTGGCCGACGGCGGCCACGTTCCGGCCGAAACCGTGCTCTGGACAACCGGTTTCGGGGTCCCCGAGCTTGCCGCGCGCGCCGGTCTCGCGGTCGACGCCCGCGGCCGCCTGCTCGTCGACGAGACGCTGCGCACCTCGGACCCCGCCGTGTACGCCGCCGGCGACTCCGCGGCGATCGCCGGACCGGACGGCCGCGAGCTGCGGATGGCGTGCGCGACCGCGCTGCCGTCCGGCACCCACGCCGCCACCGCCGTACTGGCCCGGCTGCAGGGCGCGCAGCCCCCGGCTCTGCGGTTTCGCTACCAGGTTCAATGCATCAGCCTGGGCCGCCGCGACGCGGTGATCCAGTTCGTCCGCCCCGACGACACCCCGACCGGCCGGGTCCTCACCGGTCGTCCGGCGGCGTGGTTCAAGGAGGCCGTGGTGCGCGGTGCGGGATGGTCCGCGCGGCCCTGAGTCCACCGCGGAATATTTCGTCAACTATCAGTTGACGACTCCTCGTACGTCAACCTATTGTTGACGAATGGCAGACAAGGTACGACTCGACGATCTGATCGAGGGCATCAAGAAAGCACGACCCGACGACGTCCTGGAGCAGCTCACCGACGCGGTGGTGGCGGCCGGGCACCTCGGCGAGGTGGCCGACCATCTGATCGGCCACTTCGTCGACCAGGCCCGCCGCTCCGGCGCCTCGTGGACCGATATCGGATCCAGCATGGGCGTCTCCAAACAGGCCGCGCAGAAGCGGTTCGTGCCCAAGGGGCCCGCCGACCCCGGGATGGATCCGAACGCCGGATTCGCGCGATTCACCCTGCGCGCCCGGCAGGTCGCGGTCCAGTCCCAGGAGGAGGCGCGCAGTGCGGGCAACACGGAGATCCAGCCCGAACATCTGGTGCTCGGCCTGCTCGCGGACTCGGAGAGCCTGGCGTGCCGGGCGATCGTCGCCAAGGGCGTCTCCTTGGAGGCGGTGCGCCGGGTCGCGACCGCCGCATTGCCGCCCGCGGCCGCGGACGTTCCCGAGCTCATCCCCTACAGCGCCACCGCCCGCAAGACGCTGGAACTGACCTTCCGCGAGGCACTTCGGCTGGGCCACAACTACATCGGCACCGAACACCTCCTGCTCGCCCTGCTGGAGCAGGAAGACGGCACCGGCATCCTGTCCGGCCTCGGCCTGAACAAGGACGACCTGGAGAGCGACATCGTGGCGGTACTCGCCCAGATCGTGAACGCCACCCAGCAACCGGGAATGCCTCCGGCTCCGCCGCAACCCCCGGCCCCGCCCACGCCACCGCACCCCCCGACGCCCTGACTCACAGCGCTCGGGTACGGCCCGCCGCAACCCTCGATGCCCTGGCTGACAGGGCTCGGGTACGGCCCGCCGCAACCCTCGATGCCCTGGCTGACAGGGACAGCCCGCCGCGCCCCCATGCCCTGACCGACGGCGGCCCGAGCACGGGCGCAAGCCGGGTCAGGGCTTGTGGGCCACCGCGAAGACGCGGCGGAACGGCAGCCAGGTGGTTCCGTCGAGCTGGCGGGGGTAGGCGGTACGCAAACGCGGGGCGAGTTCGGCGACGAATCGGTCCCAGTCCGCGTCGCCGAGGGCCTCGCGCACGGGGCGCAGCGCGGTACCCGACACCCATTTCAGCACCGGATCGTCGCCGGTCAGTCGCTGCAGATAGGTCGTCTCCCAGGCGTCCACGGCCCAGCCCGCCTCGGCGAGCACGGTGGCATAGCCGGTCGGGTCGAGGACATTGCGGGCCGCGAGCACGCCGGTCGGGGACAGTCGGTCCCGCCACCGGTCCGTTGCGGCCACCTCTCGGATCGATCGATGCGACGGCGCGTCGAAGTTGCCCGGCACCTGCACGCCGAGCCACGCGCCGGGCGAGAGCCGCGCCGCCCAGTCGGTCAGCAGCGCCGGGTGGCCCGGCACCCACTGCAGCACCGCATTGCACACCACCACGTCGGTATCGGGCTCCGGCTCCCACTCTCGGACATCCAGCAGCGTCGCGTGCACCCCGCGGGCCCGGGCCGCGGCGACCATCTCGGGGGAGGAATCGGACGCCTCGACAACGGCATCCGGCCAGCGTTCGGTCAGGGCGGTGGTCAGATGGCCGGGACCGCAGCCCAGATCCACGACGCGCCGCGGCCGCTCGGCGCGCACCCGGCCGAGTAATTCGAAAAAGGGTCGTGACCGGTGATCATCGAAGGCCAGGTACTGCTGGGGATCCCACATCGGCGGCTCCAGAACTCGCATCTACCAAACCGTACGTACGTACTGTATGACCCCGGCTGCGGGTTGCACAAGGGTCGTCAAGATACGATGTGGCTATGGCGGATGACGTGGATTCCGACCTAATAGCGGGGGAATTGCGCGCTGACCTGCTGCGCGCGCTTTCCTATGTCCAAACGGAGGACGGTGAGGACGGCAGCTACATCGTGAACGGGGATCTCCCGCCCGAGGTGGCGCCGCCGTTCATCCGCGCCATCATGCGCATCGAGGCGGAACTGCTGCTGCACGACGCCGAGCAGGTCACCGTCGAGCGGGGTGAGCCGCGCTCGCCCGAGGAGCGTCGCACCGACGCCTTTCTCGCTCTGGCATTGCGCGTCACCGATACCACGTAGTCCTGTGGGCTCGACCTTGCACTCGGTATCCCTGAGTGCTAGAAAGGGATCTGGCACTCTCGACCCGTGAGTGCCAGGTCGGGACGGTGAGAGCGGGTGCCACGACACCCCCGTTCGTCCGTCGCGGGCACCGAGCCTGGCCAGCATCGTGTCACCCCCAATCCTGGAGGATCACTTCGCAATGGCCAAGACGATTGCGTACGACGAAGAGGCCCGCCGCGGCCTCGAGCGGGGTCTGAACAGCCTCGCCGACGCTGTCAAGGTGACGCTGGGCCCCAAGGGCCGCAACGTCGTCCTGGAGAAGAAGTGGGGCGCCCCCACGATCACCAACGATGGTGTGTCCATCGCCAAGGAGATCGAACTGGAGGACCCCTACGAGAAGATCGGCGCCGAGCTGGTCAAGGAAGTCGCCAAGAAGACCGACGACGTCGCGGGCGACGGCACCACCACCGCCACCGTGCTCGCCCAGGCGCTGGTGCGCGAGGGCCTGCGCAACGTCGCGGCCGGTGCGAACCCGCTGGGCCTGAAGCGCGGCATCGAGAAGGCCGTCGAGGCCGTCACCAACCGCCTGCTCGACTCGGCCAAGGAGGTCGAGACCAAGGAGCAGATCGCCGCCACCGCCGGTATCTCGGCGGGCGACCCGTCCATCGGTGAGCTGATCGCCGAGGCCATGGACAAGGTCGGCAAGGAAGGCGTCATCACCGTCGAGGAGAGCAACACCTTCGGTCTCCAGCTGGAGCTCACCGAGGGTATGCGCTTCGACAAGGGCTACATCTCCGGTTACTTCGTGACCGACCCGGAGCGTCAGGAAGCGGTCCTCGAGGATCCGTACATCCTGCTGGTCGGTTCGAAGGTGTCGACCGTCAAGGACCTGCTGCCGCTGCTGGAGAAGGTCATCCAGGCCGGTAAGCCGCTGCTGATCATCGCCGAGGACGTCGAGGGCGAGGCCCTGTCGACCCTGGTGGTCAACAAGATCCGCGGCACCTTCAAGTCCGTCGCCGTCAAGGCCCCGGGCTTCGGCGACCGCCGCAAGGCGCAGCTGGCCGACATCGCCATCCTCACCGGCGGCGAGGTCATCAGCGAAGAGGTCGGTCTCAACCTGGAGAACGCCACTGTCGACCTGCTGGGCCAGGCCCGCAAGGTGGTCGTCACCAAGGACGAGACCACCATCGTCGACGGCGCGGGTGACGCCGAGGCCATCCAGGGCCGCGTGGCGCAGATCCGCACCGAGATCGAGAACTCGGACTCGGACTACGACCGCGAGAAGCTGCAGGAGCGCCTGGCCAAGCTGGCCGGTGGCGTTGCTGTCATCAAGGCGGGCGCGGCCACCGAGGTGGAGCTCAAGGAGCGCAAGCACCGCATCGAGGATGCCGTGCGCAATGCCAAGGCCGCCGTCGAGGAGGGCATCGTCGCCGGTGGTGGCGTGGCCCTGCTCCAGTCGGCCCCGGCCTTGGACGAGCTGAAGCTGACCGGCGACGAGGCCACCGGCGCGAACATCGTGCGGGTCGCCCTGGCCGCTCCGCTGAAGCAGATCGCCTTCAACGCGGGCCTGGAGCCCGGCGTGGTGGCCGAGAAGGTCGCGGGCCTGCCCGCGGGCCAGGGCCTCAACGCCGACAGCGGCGAGTACGAGGACCTGCTGGGGGCCGGTGTGGCCGACCCGGTGAAGGTCACCCGTTCGGCCCTGCAGAACGCGGGCTCGATCGCGGCGCTGTTCCTCACCACCGAGGCCGTCGTCGCCGACAAGCCGGAGAAGGCGGCCGCCCCGGCGGGCGACCCGACCGGCGGCATGGGCGGCATGGACTTCTGAGTCCAGCCTCCGCTTTCCGGCGCACTCTCGGCCGGAGTCTCTCGGAAGCCGGTCCACCCACGGGTGGGCCGGTTTCCGGCATTTCGGCGGACCTCCATCCCTCGATTCGCCGGGGCGCGTTGTTTCCCTCGTAGTCATCGCTTCATCGCCTGCCGTTTGGCCGTATGACCAGGCGATTTGACATCGAAAGCGGTTGCCACGTAATTTATTCCAGGTCAGAGCGACACGGACGCCGACCCGGGCCGAGAGGCCGGGGACACGAGGTGGGACGATGAGCGCCTGGTGATCACATGGTTCGGTCGAGACCCTGGTTTGGTTCGGGGTGGCTGGCTGGGCTAAGCTGGAAATGTTGCCTCATCGATCGAGCGGGCGGTTGCCCGGGAGATGGTGTGTGCGTGTGTTCTTTGAGAACTCAATAGTGTGTCGATGAATGTCAGTGCCAAATTGTTTTTGGTTCCGGCGCTTGCACCCCCGTGTGGGTGTCGGATTTTTTGTCAGCTATTTTCCGGCTGGCGTTTAAAGTTGGGTTTTCGGACTCTGACTTGATTTTTCTGATTCGCTCTTTGGGAGCGGGTTGAGAGTCTTCAACGGAGAGTTTGATCCTGGCTCAGGACGAACGCTGGCGGCGTGCTTAACACATG